>JAFDTZ010000042.1 GCA_019594305.1 Thermoplasmata archaeon | reverse complement strand
GGTACTCGAGGTAGGATAGAAGGTGTATTACAAAGGGATGGTATCGTGACCGTAGTGGAGGATGTTATCACCTCAGGCTCGTCTTCCGCGGAGTCAGTACAGGTTTTGAGGGGCCAAGGAGTCAACGTTAATCGAGTATTAGCTGTGGTGGATCGGCAGGAAGGAGGTGAAAAGGCCTTGGCCAACATAGGTATAGAACTCAAGGCTCTATTAAAGGGAGATGAGTTGAAACGCACAGGGCAGTCATAATACACACTGCAGCTCACTCTCCTTTTTTATCAGGAAGCGATTTGATCATCTTTATACCGTTTTCGCCATCGCTATAAAAATTCTTTACTATACCTATGGTTTTGAACCCTCTTTTACGGTAAAACCCGACAGCGGTTAAATTAGATGGCCGGACTTCGAGCAATATCTTTTTTGCGCCCCAGGAAGAAATTATAGCGGTGAAGTTCTTTAGAAGTGCCTCTCCTATACCTTGAAACCTATAATCGGGATGTACTGCAAGCATAAGTATCCTTGATATACAATCCGATTCCATCAATCCGTTAATAAATCCGGATACCATGTTATCTGAAACTGCTACTAAAAACGTCCCGTTCCATGATTCGGATATGTTGAAAAATAGTTCTGCATCATAGTTTTCCTTTAAGGACATATTTGAAATATATATAACTTGTTCTATGTCTGTAACTCTGAAGGGACGGATTACCGGCATGTCTATCCCAATACCAAAGGTATAAAAAATACCTTCCCCGTATTAATACGAAGATTTTACACACTATATGCTATTCGGTCGTCGGTAAGTAGGTAAAAACTTATTTATACCGTTTGACCTAACATGTACGATGGTAAACCCAAGAAAGACGGCTCTGATTATACTAATCGCTTCAATCATAACCATGTCCGTTCTTGTACCCGTATTATCCGATGCACTCCCCCATGTGGGCTTAGACGACGAATATGAAAAGGGTAATTATGTAGATTATGAAGTTGAATTCGTCTGGACCCTTTCCAGGGACCCTTCGATCGATTATGCCGTTAGGGTTGACGTCTTACCGGAGCGGGAATGGGATTACCAGGTATCACCGTCCCATTTTGTTCTCGATGAGGGAAATCCCCACGAGATAGTCAGGGTCTCATTCAGTATCCCCCGGGCTCCCGAAGCGGATTCCATAGACGCCGAAGTACAATTCTATTTCAGGGAGCTTGGTACCGACGATGTACATCAAATGAATAAAACGGTAACCGTCAACGTCAAGGGGGTGACCCCTGCACCCGAATCGAACACCATAATATTCGGCATCCCGAATCCCCTCCCCGCACCTTTGAATACACCCTACGGTGCCTTCGTAATTAACCTTGCCACATGGTTTTTCATCGGCTGGGTGTTTTATTTCTTGGTAAGTCCCATAATCCACGGATTCACCAAGAAGACGAAGACCAATGTGGATGAGGTTATCATACGGATGATAAGAAAGCCCCTTCTCGTCATCATATTCCTTTACGGACTTCTGGAGTCATTGATGAAATTGAACCTCCGACTGGGTATAAGGACCACCATTTACCAGATATACCTTCTGACGGTGGTTATCATAGGCATTCTAGTAACCTACCGCATATTACTGGCGGTTCTCAAGGAGATCATGAACGAGAGGGGGGGACCGGAGTCTACCTTCGGAAGGGTACTCAAGCCGGTGCTTGAAAAGGTGGTGGGCGTCATCTTGCTGGTAGCCAGCCTGATAATGATCTTCCACGTTTTCGGGGTAGAGGTCACCGCACTTCTGGCAGGTGCAGGTATTATCGGCCTGGTCATCGCCTTTGCCGCTCAGGACACCCTTGCAAATTTCTTCAGCGGCATGCACCTGCTACTCGATAAACCCATAAGGATAGGTGACATAATACAGCTGGAGACTGGTGAGTACTGCCGTATCGAGGACATCGGCATGAGGACAACGAAGCTCTACAACATAAGGGACCACGAGGGCATCATACTGCCGAACAACAACCTGGCGAATCAGGCTATAGTAAACATCGTCGAGCCCGATGCGACCATAAGGGCGCGCATCGAGGTGGGTGTCGCTTACGGTTCCGATGTGGCCAAAGTGAAGAGCATACTGTACGAGGTAGCCAGTAATCACCCCGATGTGATGGAGGACGACATGCATAGTACGGGTGTACGGTTCAGGAAATTCGGCGACTCCAGCCTCGAATTCTCCCTACGAGTATGGGTAAACCAGGTGATCAAGCAGTGGGGTGTGATGAGCGACATCCATGAGGATATAGACAGAAGGTTCCGGGAGGAAGGCATAGAGATACCATTCCCACAGCGAACAGTCTGGATGCACCATATGAACGAAGATAAAGATTAACAGATCCTTCAACAAGTATTTTAAACATCGAACCTTTATCTTTAACCGATGGAAAACAAAATACTGAAGATATTCAGGGAATGCGCCCTTGAGGTAGAAGATGCTTTGGAGGACTTGGACACGACATCTCTGGACAAAACAACAAAAATGGGTGCGGATGGAACGCCGACCAGCGAACTGGATAGCATTGTTGAAAAGGTTGCCATCGGCAGCCTCAAAGGGGATAGTGATTACAGTATATACAGCGAAGAGTACGGTCTGTTGAAGGGTGGTGAAGAAGGAAACATAATAATGGATCCCATCGACGGTACCAGCAATGCTTTGACAGGCATCCCTTTTTACAGCATCTCACTGGCCTTCACACCTGGGGGTTTTTCCGATACTACCGTAGGCTATGTAAAGAATCTGCCCCTCGGAAAGGAATATTATGCGATAAAAGGGAGAGGTAGCTATGTGGCCCACGGAAGGGGCGATGATGAAGCTCCGGTAAGGATACCAAATTTACCTGCAAATAAAGAGCTGAATTTTTCAGTTTACATGGGTCGTAAAGCGCACCCGGATTCCACCAGAATAGCTTCACTTGCCCGGAGGACTAGATCCCTGGGTTCGGCGTCCCTGGAGATGTGTATGGTGGCCGAAGGACCTTTCGATCTATATCATCTCATCACTATCAACAAAGAAAGAAGCCTCAGGATCACAGATATAGCCGCATCCACACTCATACTGAGGGAGGTGGGAGGTCAAGTATATCAATCTCGATGGGTTCCTATAGATATGGATCTTGACATAAGTGCAAGAAGCGATGTTATCGCAATACGAGACGAAAAGATAAAAGAGGTGATAGGATGAGTTTAGATTTTGGTATATACGGTTCAGGGCATAAAGAAGATGTATTAGATATTATCCGCTCACTGGATTCACATCCCACTGCGGGTAGATTGATATATCATGAAAAACTGGCAAAAGAGCTGGGAAGAAAAGGTCATTCTCTAGAAGAGATGCAGGAAGCCAATTTGGATTTTATGATGACCATCGGTGGTGACGGCACAATTCTACGTCTTCTCCAGGGTTCGGATTTTAATATACTGGGTATAAATACCGGCAGGGTCGGTTTTCTCACCGCGGTTGAGCTTTCCGAGCTCGACGATGCCCTTGAAAGGATGGACAGTGGAGATTACTTCATCGACGAACGTATCAAGCTGAAGACCATTCTTAACGGAGAGGAGATAGGAGAAAGCACCAACGAGGTAGTGGTTCACACCAACAGGGTAGCGAAGATAAGGAGCTTCGAGGTATTTCACGGCGATATGCTCGTGGATCGTTTCAGAGCGGACGGTGTCATAGTTGCAACCTCCACGGGTTCTACATGTTATTCCATGAGTGCCGGTGGCCCTATAGTTGATCCCAAGGTCGATGCTTTCGTTATTGTCCCGCTATCACCTTACAAGCTGGCTACCAAACCCTATGTGGTACCGATAGACGATGAGATACGTATTAACTTGATAGAAGAAGGAAAGACCTGCTTGATGGTTCTGGATGGTCAAAAAGAATGTCCCGTTGATGATACCGACGATTTGATTTTTAAAAAGGGTGACCGAACGGCTAAATTCATAAGGTTCGAACAAGACTTCTACAAGAGAATACGTAAAAAATTGGTGTGGAAATGAGCATCTTTTCCCGTAAGAAGATAAAAGGCATCACAGAACGCTTACTGAGGATGATACTGGAAACATCCAAAGATAGTTATCCGAACGAATTCGCCGCCGGAATGCGGGAGATAGACGGAATAATATCCGAGTTGATCATGGTCCCCGGAACCGTTACAAGCCACCATAAAGCACTCCTGCAACTACACCACCTGCCTATAGACTATTCCATGGTGGGCATAGTTCACAGTCATCCGTCACCGAACATCCACCCTTCACAAAATGACATGATAATGTTCGGTAAATACGGTAGAGTACATATAATCGTAGGCATGCCTTATGACATGAACTGCTGGCAGGCATATGACTACAACGGTAAAGAAATAGAACTGTCTGTATTATGATCTCATACCAGTTCTTTGTACACTTCTTCTAATTGCTCCGCCACTATATCCCATGTGTACCTTTCTTCGACCACCTTTCTGCCCGCTTTCCCCATCTTTTCGGACATATCGGAATTTTCCAAGATCGTTCTTACCTTTCCTGCGATATCGATGGCCTTCATGGGCTCCGCAAGTAAGCCATGACGTCCTTCAACTATCACTTCTCTTACTCCGGGTATATCGGAAACTACCACCGGCACCTCTGACGCCATTGCCTCCAGTGTAACAATACCGAAGGCTTCCAAGCGCGATATCGATGGCAGTACGAATACGTCGGCGGCACCGTAATACTCCGGTAATTCATCGTTAGGTATCCTGCCGGGGAATATTACCCTATCCTCCAACCCAAATCTTTTTACGGAATATTCAAGGTTTTCCATGAAATCTCCCGTACCCCCGATTATGTACTTGACATCATCTTCCAGATAGCAGGCGGATTCTACAAGATACTGAAGCCCTTTGTGATAGACGATTCTTCCGATATACAGAACCACTTTTTCATGGTCCGCTATACCATGCTTCTTCCTCACCCTTGAACCATCGTTATCAGGGTTGAATGTCTTTGCATCCACAGCATTTGGAATCACCTTCGCCTCCTCCTGCCATACCGTTCTAGAGGTGGCGCCGTATGTATCCGTGGTGGTGATTATCTGGTCGGATTTTTTTACGGTATAGGTCGCCAAGGTACGCTGGTACAGTTGTACCAATAAAGGTCCGAAGAGGAAGGGGAGTTCAAGATCGCAGTGATAGGTAAGTACAAAGGGGATCTCTCTTTTAGCTGCGTTCCTAGCTGCGAAAAAGCACGAAAGAGGCGGTGGTGAGTGCCCGTGGATTATGTCGAATTCCTCACCCTCTAAGGCTCTACCGATGTTTAGATTGATAGGTGTTGAGAATAATATGGTGATCGGTTTTACACGTTTTACTTTTATACCCTCAACTATCTCATTTTCAATGGTACCATCGAGAAGGGTGGTAAAAACCGTTATTTCATGCCCTCTTTTTTTTAGATGTTTTGCAAGCTCGAGGACGTGAGACTCCACACCTCCGAGGTGCGGATAAAAATATGGTGAAAGTTGAGCTATCTTCATTGTATCCTACTTTTTGGTCCTATCTCTCCGTCTGCCACTGCGCCGGGGCCTATAAACGTGTCTTCGCCTATTATCGTACCGGTGTTAAGTATGCTGTTTATTCCGGTTTTTACGTTGTCTCCCATTATCACTCCTAATTTCCTTCTTCCCGTATCGATAAGCTCGCCCCGGTGGGTCAATACGATATTTTTCTCGTCCAATCTAAGATTAGCTACTTTGGTTCCGGAACCGAAATTACAGTTCTGCCCGATGACACTATCTCCAAGGTAGTTATGATGTGGGATGTTGCTCCCGTCCATCACAATACTGTTCTTCACTTCAACCGCATTACCTACTTTGCATCCGTTACCGATGGAAGTACATCCGCGTATCAGGCAATTTGGTCCTATATCCGAGTTCTTACCGATAAATACAGGGCCTCTGATATAACTTCCCTGCCTTACGATCGTTCCTTCATCTACAGATACCCAACCCTCGATATGAACACCGTCTTCGATATCACCTTTTAACAGTTGGTCTTCGGTGTAAGAGGATAGAATTTGCCTGTTTGCCTTCAGAAGATCCCAGGGTCTGCTCAACTCTATCCAAGCATTTTCCCGTAGTTTGAATCCGTTCAACTCACCTTTATCTATGAGGTACTTCAAAGAATCGGTTATCTCGTACTCGCCTCTGGGTGATATTCCGGTATCCTTGATCAAATCGAATATGTCGTGAGTAAATCCGTAGAGCCCTGCATTCACTAAGTTCGATGTGGGCCGCTCTGGTTTTTCGATGATTTCAACCACCTTACCTTCATCTATCTTGAGTAAACCGTAGCCCTCCGGGTCAGGAACGTCGGCTGCGGCGATGGTAGAGGTCCGATGTTGAGAAAAATGATCAACGAAGGAGTCTAGCGCTTTTTCCTCCAACAATATGTCTCCGTTCATACATATAAAATCACTATCAACAAAACGTTCTGCTATGGATATTGCATGTGCGGTTCCCAGAGGCTCTTCTTGTTTAGCGAATAGTATATCCGTATCCTCAGATCGTAACTTGTCTTTGATCTGACTTCCTTGCCAGCCAACGAGTACGATTATCTCATCCACCTTACCGTCCAAGGCATCTATGGTGTGCTGAAGAATGGGTTTACCGGCTACATCCAATAGGGGTTTCGGTGTGTAAGCCGTCAATGGTCTCATACGGGAACCTATACCTGCAGCGAGGATGAAAGCCTTCATCTCATTGCCTCCTCGAGCATCTTTTTTGCTTCATCGAATATCATCTCCAATCTCTTTTTATCGTTCGCCTCTGCGGTTATCCTTATCTTCGGCTCGGTACCGGACGCCCTTGTAAGAGCCCATCCGTCTTCATGGTCTATGCGAATACCGTCTATAAAGTTAAGTTCATCGGACAAGAACTCTTCCTTGTACCGGGATATAAGTACTTCCATTATACTTTTGTTGTTATCAACCGGGAAGGCCTTACGTTTAGACGGATATGAAGGCAATGTTTTATTTATCTCTGCAAGATCATCGTCTTCACATATTACAGTGAGAAAGGCTGCGGCGTATATGGCGTCCGGTGCATAACTTATCTCTGGGAATATCCACGTTCCCGATGGTTCTCCTCCGAACTGTGCTTTGTGTTTTTTTAACTCTTCGGCGACGTAAACATCTCCAACTTTAGTTCTAATTACCTTATTTACCAATTCATCTATTATCATGGACGTGTTAACAGGTACCACTATGGAATCGGTGAACCTTCGGGCGAATAGTGCCAGCAAAGTGTCGCCTCCCAGGTAATTACCTTCCCTATCGAAGGCCACCATCCTGTCGGCGTCGCCGTCGTGGGCTATACCCATGTCCGCACCGGTTTTAACAACCAATTTACCAAGATCTTTAAAGTTCTCTTCGGTAGGTTCCGGGTCATGTGCGGGAAATGTACCGTCGGGGTTGCAGTTCAGGGTGACCACCTGGCACCCCATACGTCTTAATAGATAGGGCGTGGTGCGGCAGGCCGGGCCGTTGGCACAGTCGATGGCCACCTTGAGTGAATGATCCGTGCCCACCATACCTAGTATGTGTTCTATGTGATAATCGATAGCGTTATGTTCTTGTAAGATCGTTCCCACCTTGTTCCATTCCGGTAATGGAGTATCATCGATTATCTTTGCCTCGGTCTCTTCCATCTGTTCGGTGTTGAATGCACTGCCATCCGGGTTCCACAGCTTTATGCCGTTGTATGGTGCAGGATTGTGGGATGCTGTTATCATCACACCACAATCGTGTTCTCTCGTGGCGAATGCGAGTGTCGGCGTAGGTAGGACACCGATATCAGTTACATCAGCACCCACAGCGGTGATTCCCGATTTGAGAGCGGCTGAAAGCATCATTCCCGTTGGTCTAGTATCTCTACCTATGATAACGGAATCTCTGTCCGTACCCACGGCTTTCCCTACTCTTAATGCGAGTTCGGGAGTTATCTTCCGGTTCACTATTCCTCTTATACCCGACGAGCCAAAGAACTGCATGGTATCTCTCTCTTTATCCTTATATCAAAGAATTTTTGTTACATTGTTCATCTTCGGTTTAAAGGTTTTCGTCCTTTTCAGAGCTGCTGTCCGATTCTTTCTTTTCCCTTACATACTGGTTAACCTTGAATATCACGAATATAGTGATCATCACTCCTGTGAGCACATATGGCCCTCTGTGGGGAAAGAACAGATTGACCGTAAAAAAAATCATGGCAATGACTATGAATATCATTATCATCTGTTGGTACGTCATCTTCATGTGCCTAATAAAGACCGGGAGAATTAAAACATTGGGGTGTCCTCAGAATATCTCTCGGAGTATGTCTTTTACGCCCCTTAGGTTGTCCAGGTCTCCGTCCCAGTCCTCCAGATATTCGCCGTATTCTTCCTCGATATGTTGGATGGTATCCCTTATCTTCTGCAAACCGTTTTTGTCGAGTTTTCCTGAATACATCACTGCCATGTAAGTGTGATCACCACGTTCCACGATTATCTTGTTGTTGGCGAACTCCAAGCGGTTCAATCTCCAATCACCTTCGTCCTTGAAGGAATCCTTTATGAAATGCTGTACCGCAGAGAGCATACCCGCAAGTATGTCATCGTCCATATCGGGTTTCAGCCGGCGTGTGTTATGGGCGATCAGTAGCGAGCTGTTACTGATGAGAAATACCTCTTCGATGACGGCATCGGAAGAAGGTTCCTTCACCGGAGCGGGAGGTTTGTTGTAAAGCATGAATCCTCCCACGGCGGCGATTATGAGTATGGCGACGATGAAGATTATCCACCAGTTGTCCGATAGTGGTTGAAGAATTGAAGTTGCCTCGTGGGTTGTACGGAAGGTAACGATCTCTTCCTGCATATTCCCTGCGTTGTCGTATCCCCGTATGTAAACGGTATGGGTACCTTCGGAAAGTTCCGTAAAGGTGTGGTCCGTTTCAATACCTACGTTCTCCCAGTCACCCGTACCGATCCTTATCTCGTAATGTGAAATACCGCTGTTATCGTCCTCCCCTTCCCACTGTACGGTTACCGTCCTTCCTTCTATCTCTTCGTTGGTCGATGGATACAGTATCCTCAGGGTTGGCGAGATACCGTCGGGTACAACTGAAATTTCCTCCGCCATGTCGCCGGTACCTATCTGATTGTATGCCTCTATACTGTAATAATATGTTCTCTGGTTATCCACATCGGTGTCCAGGTAATCGAAAGTACCGTTGTCCGAAGTGTCTTCATACACGTCAAGGCTTCCGCTTCTAGTACCCCTGTAGATACGATAGCCGAGTATGTCGATCCCACCGTCATCCTCGGGCTGCTGCCAGCTGAGCATCACACGGCCGTTACCCGGCAGAGCGCCAAAATCCAGAGGTTCCGAAGGTGTAGTGTACCACATCGTTATGGTGACGGACGTCTCCGGTGATGCCGACCCCTCGCCTGCATGGTTCGATGCGCTTACGCTGTAACGGTAAGTGTGGTTGTGAAGGACGTCTTCGTCCGCGTAGAAAGTCATGTTAGCGGGACCTTCGTGTATCATCTGGTCCACGCCGTCATGAGAACGGTAAAGCCGGTATCCGGTGACCGGCGAACCGCCGTCGTCATCGGGTGGCAACCAGAAGATCATGACCCGGTTGATATCCTCCGACGCTTCAAGATCGGTTGGTGCACCGGGTGTTCCGAAGGGCGTTACCGATATTTCATCGCTATGCCCGGATTCCAGCCCCGCCTGGTTAACAGCGGTTACACTGTAATAATACGTTTCACCGTTATCCACGTTCGTATCGTTGTAGTGTAGTACTGTTACATCATCGTAATAAGCTAACTCGCCCTGAACGGTACCCCTGTATATCCTGTACTCGACTATCGGTCTGTTTCCGTTGTTGGTCGGTTCGTCCCAGGAAAGGTTGACATATCCGTCCCCTGCATCCCCGACAAGGTTCCCGGGTGCCGAAGGCTGCTCGGCCGGTGGAACGGGCATCGCCGATACTCCGGTACTCGGTAGGGATTCGCCCCTCTCGTTGACCGCCGTAACGTAGTAATGGTAGGTCTGCCAGTTATCCACCGCCGTATCGTTATAGTGATCATCATCGGCAGTCACGTTATCCAGTAAAACCTCCTCGCCGGGACTCGTTCCTCGATATACACGATACTCCGTTACCGGGAAGCCGCCGTCGTCCCCGGGTTCGTCCCAGCCGATGTAGACGTATTCATCTCCGGCCTCCGCAGCGGTGTTCTCCGGTGAACCAGGGGAGTTACCCGGTACGGCGTAAAGGCTGCTCGGGGGTGACTCGCCTTCGGCGTTGACCGCTGTGACGTTGTAATAGTAGGTTACACCGTTCTCCACATCCGTATCGTTGTATGATGTGATGGGCGCGCTAACACTGTCGAGATATGTTATGCCGCCGGGGTCGAGACCACGGTATATACGGTACTCGATGATCTTGGTATTACCGTCGTGGAACGGCTCTTCCCACGTAAGATACACGTAACCGTAACCTGTCGTAGAGTTCAAATTTTCCGGTTCGGTGGGTGGGATGGGATAGGTGGGTAATACCAATGGATAGTGATCGAAAACACCTCCGTCCACGGGATAGGGGTCGTCAACGATACCGTCCCTGCCGGGAATGTCCTGATCGGGACCGCTGTAGTTGTCCGGTGCCGTCCAATCGGACCAGTGATTTCCTCCTTCGGGATAGGATGAGTTCCAGTAGTTATCGTAACCCTCGTCGTTGGCCTGTACATGAGATCCGTTGAACTGCTCTCCTGCTCCGTTGTTACCGATAAATGAATTGGTGTATATGTGGTTGCTGTGTGAACCCTCACCTACGTACAGTCCGTACTCCCTGTTATACCAAAAGATATTATTGTGAATATTCGAATGGGAGGTGTTCTCCATGTAAATTCCGAAGATATGATGAGAGAAGTTACTGTTCCTCACGGTTATATAGGAGCTGTAGCCCATGCCCAGTCCCGCAGTGCCGCTGCTGATATTCAGGTCTTCGACTATGAGATTGTGAACGTTTCCAAGGATGATCTGGCCGTAGTTTCCGGTGAATATTTCGCCGCCACCATCATGATTTTTAGTGTAATTAACAGGCAAACCGTTCACGGTATTGTTCTCTGGTATAGTCTGCGTGGTAAATGTATCGAAGTCTCCAGTCAAGGCTATACCTGAATTCCACATCTCATTTTGGTAGAATTCGTTATGATGAGAATGGTTCGCCAACAGGCCCAGTTCCCGACAATCCATGTGATTTCGGGCTATATGGTTATTGTGGGACGATTCCAAGAAGGCGGAAACGTCTATGTCTGAAAAATAGTTGTTCGATATTCCAATATTTTCTGAAACATTGATGTAAAGTCCTAACTGAAGCACCGTAAAGGTGTTATCGTTGATTAAGAGCCTTCTTGAATTGTTCAAGAACATGCCGGCCGTCATCAGTGAAAATTCATTGGAGACTATTTCCGAATCCACAAGGTCGCTAGCGAGTATACCCATACCCGTTGAACTGAAATTGTTGTGCTCTATGGTATTGTTGTTGGAGTTCATGAAAAAAAATCCCGCTTCATTGTCGGATACATTGTTGTTCCGGAAGGTGGTCGTATCCCCTGCGAATAGAATGCTACCGATGGCATTGTAGGCAAAGGTGTTATTGGTAACGATGGATTCTCCGGATAACACCTGTATCATCCCGGCGGTGTGCTGGTAAACAGGATTATGGTTGTGGGTGAAGGTGTTATTATTGAAAATCAGATGGTTGGAATGTGTAGCCAGGGTACCGTTACCATTGTGGGTGCAGTGGTTATCTGTCAATGATATATTGCCGGTATTACCCAAAGAAATTCCGTTTTCAACGTTGTTACGTACCAAATTACCTTTTATGGTGGTGTTCAAAGTGTTTACCAGCCTTATTCCGTCGATGGTGTTGTTATGCACGTTGGATATCTCTGTAGAAACAGCGTGGGTTTCGTCTAGATACACACCGTGAAGGCTTTCGTACGCTTCGATGTCCGTTATACGGGCGTTGGTGACGTTATGTATGGCGAGTCCGGCACCGAAATAATATGGATTTTCGGTGTTCGTGGCATTCATCAGTTCGCACTGCCTCATGATGAAGTGCATGGTTGTATTACCTACGTAGAAGGCATCACCCCCGTCCCGTGCATTTATGTATATCCCCTCGATGATGAACGGATATTCTTCCGTACCGTTACCGTCAACTACTCCGTTACCCCATGTGAACTCCGAATCGCTGTTTATCCTGATATTACCACGTTCGTTCGGGATCGGTTTAGCCAGCGGTAGAGGGTCTGCAACGCCTGTTGATAGGTCCACCGTATAGGGCCAGTCCACGATACCGTTTCCATCTGCATCGTTGGTCTCGTTGTTACGGGCCCAGTCGTACCAGTAATTACCGCCGTCCGTATCGTTCCACAGGTTGTAAGAGCCCTTGTCGGCTGCCTGTGATATACTGTTCTCGTCGTATCTATTCGACGTACCGTTGTTGAAGTAGAAATTATTGTTGTAAACAGCATTCCTATTGCTTGTATTGTTCAGGAAAACAGCTTCTTTACTGGAGTTATAAAATCGGTTATTATATACCAAATTGTCACTCGATCCCCATAGTACTAAACCTTTGTTCAAAGAATCTTTGATGGTATTGTTCCTTATGTGAGAACTCTGTACATCCGTAATGTTGATGGCATATTCAAACGACTCGATGTGATTGTACCCTATATGAGAAGAGCTTGATGAGACCTGTTCTATACCCGTAACGGGACCGGATAATCCCAGTATGTAATTTGAGATCACCGCGGTTCTGTCGGACTTCGTCAATATTATTCCCTGATTAAACGCAAGGATTACATTTCCCCATAACAGGCCTTCGGTAACGTTGTCAAAAATTACTCCATGTTCCGAGTTTAAAGGGATTTCATTCCCCCGTACCAGGGCGGAGGTACTATCTTTTGCATAAACACCTATAACATTATTATGTATTTCGTTTCTGATTACACTGGCGTGGCTGTTGTTTATCAGTATAGCCCCTGCGCCCATATGGTAATCCTCATCAACAAATTCCGCGTTGAAAATCTCACATTCACTTATGATAAAGTAATATGTCGTATTGGCGATGTAGATGCCGTATCCTAACCCGGTTGCATCGATGGTGTAATTTGTTATTACATAGGGGTTACCGGAAGAGCCGTCACCGGGCCAATCCCCAGCATCCGCTTGCTGATCGAACTCCGCGTCGCTGTTAATCTTGATGGGGGCATGATCCTCCATGGGTATTTGTCGTTCGTTGAAGGGCATTGAATGTCCAACAAAGACCATAAATTGCATGGTGATCAAAATCAGTACAAGCATCACGGTTGTTGGTTTTTTCATGGGTATCACTTCAGTTGATACCGAAAGACAACGAGTCGAAATTATTTAAGTATATTGGATTCAATATTGTACTTGTATGTCAGACTATTCCTCTTCGCTGCTCACATCGGTCTCTTCTTCCTGTGATTCCTCGTCAGCAGTTTCTTTCGACATCTCTTCTTCCTGTGATTCCTCGTCAGCAGTTTCTTTCGACATCTCTTCTTCCTGTGATTCCTCGTCAGCAGTTTCTTTCGACATCTCTTCTTCCAGAGTCTCCTCTTCCTTCTGTTCGTAAACTTCGATGAACCTTACGTTTTTTATCTCCAGTAGTTTTCGTATGTCGCCCACGACCCTGTATTTTGCTACGAACCATGCCTGGTCGTACTTACATACATCCGGTATCGTGATATCAATATAATCTTCTTTCACGCCAACTTCGAACTCCACATCGTCGTAGTCTTTAAGCAGTATAGCCTCTATGATATCTTCCGATGTATCAGGGATCTCGGTGATGGTGTAATCGTACCTGATGATCTTGCCCGCCAATGGGTTGTTGAAGTCCACACGCACACGCCCGGCCGTCGCTTGGATTATGGTGCCCACACGGTTATCGATCTCTACCCTACCGCCTTCCATTATATCGATACCCTTCCTGTCAAGTTCACGACGGCCGAATAGTTCTATTTTTCGTGGATCCCTTTGGCCGACACCCTTATCGGGAGGCACTTCAACACTATTTTTTTTGTCGACCTCCGCATCTTTCAAAGCCTCTTCGAAACCCTCCAATATCTCTCCAACGCCAACCATTACTGGCTGTGGTCCATAGTATGCGTTCTCATCGAAAATCTCTTCCTTCTCCGCCTTGACCCTATCGGTAGTTCTGAAGAGTATTTCTTCTCCATCTTCTTCGTCCGGTAATATCCAAACGTCGTAATCAACGTACACGAGTTTTCTATCTTCCATTAGGTACACACCTATAACGAGGTAAACAATGGTTCTTTTAAACTTTTCTCCCCTAATAGACCCGTTAAGCTTATCCGTTATGGGATGTATCGTATCTTATGGAATTTAGGATCACTACGATACTGGACGCCGACCAGTTGGTCGACAAGGCCTTTCTTAGAGCGTCGAAAAAGGAAAAAAGCGGGCGCAATCGCATCGAGCGAACAAAGAATACGGTGACCGTCAAACTAAACACTATTTCCAAAGTTCTCGAGTCCACGATGAAAAGGTACGAGAAGGAATTTCCGTCCTTCGAGAGCCTACCACCTTTTTACCAGGAAGTAATCGATATAATGTTGGATACCGACAGGCTGAAAAAGAGCCTAGGAGCCCTTAACTGGGCACGCCGCCGTATCAAGCGGCTGCTCATGGAAACTGCAAGAGAGGTCGCGGGCTCGACCGATACCGACAAAATGGAGCGTTTACGTAAAAAGGCGTATGCGAGAACGGTTTCCTTCCTTAAACAGATATCCGAAGACCTGGAGTTTCTTCAGGAAGCTAGGACCAAATTAAACTCACTACCAGATATAAGGACCGACATACCCACGGCAGTGGTGGCGGGATATCCCAACGTGGGTAAATCACTCCTTGTTTCAAAAATATCATCGGGAAAGCCAAAGGTAGCCATTTATCCCTTCACCACTCAGGAGGTGGGCATAGGTCATTTCATGGTGGAGGGGCTGAAATGTCAGTTGATAGATACCCCGGGTCTCCTTGATAGGCCGGCTGACGAAAGAAACGATATCGAAAGGCAGGCGGTAAGTGCCATAAGGACCCTCGCGGAGATAATAATTTTTGTTTACGACCCGTCAGGAACCTGCGGCTATCCTTTGGAGGCACAGGAGGCACTGGCAGATGAGATAAAAGACACGTTTAACCATCTGGAGATCATGGAGGTTGAAAACAAATCTGATCTCATGGTGGGAGATAGCGATAGATTGAAGGTATCTGCCATCACCGGAGATAACCTGGATACATTGAAACAGAGATTATTCGGTAAGATCAAGAGACTCTACAGGGAGAAAGCTGAAGAAATGTTTTAAATTAAGAAAAAAGAAATCAGCAGGCTGATTATGAGTCCCGTTGTCAGCAAAGGCATAGTGGGTATCATCTTCGAATGGCTGAAACTATGCCTCAGTCTTCTTTTAAACAAGAATACTAGTAAGACATATATCCCAGCGGTCACCAGCATGGAAGCCAAGGGTAGTATAGACATGGCGGCTAAAAGCGCCACCTTATCATCCCTAACTATAAAATAAATATCTTTGTATAGAAACAAGAATGCGACCGTTGAGATCACCGCCCATTTAATTATCATATATCGTATCCTGTAAGGCCTCAAAATAGCATCATGGGCGATAAAGCCAATTAAAAAGAACATCCACAGCTCAGACATGTCCCTGCGACCGGACCAGTTCATCATCTCCGAAAGTGACTTTACGGTGAATGCACCTAGTAGGAAAAAGAGCGCATACAACTGGATGTCCAAGAGTGATATGCCGTCCATTTTCTTTTAACGTTCGGTCTTTCTTTTAGAAGGTCTGGAACGTTCCGCACCCTTACCTTTCTTTCTCAGACCGCGAGATTTCTTTCCCGAGGATGTTAGGCCTCTGTATGTTCTGCCTCTGTGATGCGTGTCGCATATCCAGTTGATCTTCGGATCGCTTTTTATAACGGGATGGTGTGGATCAACCATTATTATCTCGTAGTATTTGTACCTTCCATCGTCTGCGACCCAGTATGAATTCAAAACTTCAAGGTTCGCGTATTTTTTCGCCGCCCTTTCCTCGGAGATGCGTTGTATACTCTTACGGGGAGTGAGTTTCTTGAAACCGAGCCTCGAGGGCCCTCTACCGCCCTTGGGCCTTGACCGTCTTCTGCCACCCCGCCTAACACGCCCTCTTACGATAACATAGCCCTGCTTTGCCTTGTAGCCCAGTTTTCTAGCTCTATCCAGTCTTGTCGGTCTATCGACACGGGAGTAATTCTTTTCTCGCCTCCATTCCTTCAATCGCTCCAACCTAAGTTCATTCACGTATCCTTCTCTAGGTTGATCCCATGCTTCTTCTATGTATTTATACATACTGCGCTTGTCTACCGGTTCCGTTATTTCGTCTTCAAATTCGTCTACCATGTTTACACATCCTTGTTTTTGGATTCACCCCTGAAGGGGGCACATCTCCTGCGGGTGTATTTCCCGCCGCTGTGATACATCTACCGCCATGTGGTATATATCTGT
>JAFDTZ010000045.1 GCA_019594305.1 Thermoplasmata archaeon | reverse complement strand
TCTAACTTCTGCATCTTCTTATGCCTCCTAATCAACTCTTACGTCGTCTGTCGCCAGACAAGCCCCTTCCGTCGGAGGGTTAGTTGACACTAATTCGCGCTCATCATGACCTTGTATGTAAGCGGTAAAGGGAATAAAAAGTTTGCACCCTAAGTAAAAACGCCGAAAACGTAAAGTTATATCATCGTACTCCGTGTTCAGGTATGTGATATCATGAAAAGGGATTTTCTAAAGGACAGCGTACGAAAGAGCACCGACTTCTCCAGAACAGATCAGAACAAAGGCGTTCCACCGCCCCCCATCCAGAAGCCGGTTCCTGAAAATGCAGAGTTGATCGACCTACCGGAGCCTACACACTGGAGGATTAAAATAGGACTCGCCGAGGCCATTTCCCGGAGAAGATCCAGACGGTCCTTTTCTAATGTTCCTCTATCGGTAGATGAGTTGTCCTTCCTTCTATGGGCCACCCAGGGCATACGTAAAAAGCTGGACTCGGGGCACGCTTACAGGGTGGTTCCCTCCGCCGGATGTCGGCATGCCCTGGAGACATATATCGCGGCATTCAGGGTTGACGAACTCGATAAGGCCATATACCGGTATTTACCCTTAAACCATCATCTGTTAAAGGTGGCGGTACATGCCGACCTCGAAGACAAGATGACAAAGGCCGCCCTTGACCAACCCTTTGCGGGTAACTGCGCGGCCACCTTCGTATGGACCACCGTACCCTACAGGATGGAATGGCGGTACGCCGAAGCGTCCTACAAAGTTATCGCCCTGGATGCCGGACACGTTTGCCAGAATCTATACCTTGCATGCGAGGCTTTGGGGTGCGGAACCTGTGCCGTCGCGGCCTACGACCAGGAGCTCACGGATGCCCTACTCTGTGTGGACGGAGAGGACGAATTTACCGTGTACATGTCACCCGTTGGTAAGATATAGGGGAAAATTCAATATCTTGTGTTATCGTATGAGTACCATGGAATTTCATCGTAACAACCTCGACCGTTCAAATTCTTTATATCTAAGGCAGCATGCGGATAACCCCATCTGGTGGCAGGAATGGAGTCAAAAAACCCTTAGAGAAGCCGTACGAACCAACAAACCCCTATTCATCTCCATCGGTTATTCATCCTGCCACTGGTGTCATGTGATGGCACGGGAGGCATTTTCCCACGACGAAACCGCCGGATTCCTCAACTCCGATTTTATATGCGTTAAGGTCGATAGGGAGGAAAGGCCGGACATCGACCAGTTTATGATGGATTATATTATTAGAAAGACAGGAAGCGGCGGTTGGCCCCTCAATGTGTTCACAACCCCGGGTCTGAAACCTATCCTGGCATTGACTTACGCACCGAAGCTGCCCGAGGGAGGCAGGCAGTCGTTGATGAACATTGCAAAAAAGGTAAAACATTTTTACGAAAACGGAGGCTCAGTTCCACCCTTCCAACCATCTAAAAGTACACCACAAACTGTTTCCTTTGAAGAGATAGAAAACCAACTTATCCGGATTTATGACCGGGAACACGGCGGGTTCGGACGTACACAAAAATTTCCACCCCATTCAACGCTGCTGTTCATGCTGTATTCACTTTCCTTCAAGGGATCCCCTGGGGTAAAAGATATAGCTATAGGTACGTTGGAGGCCATGCGTTTGCGGGGATTGAACGACCACTTGCAGGGTGGTATATTCAGGTACTGTGTGGACCGGGGATGGAAGATACCTCATTTCGAAAAGATGCTCTACGACCAGACCATGGCCATCTGGTACTATTCTCTTGCATACCGTGTTCTCGGTAAAGAAGAATATCGGGATATGGCATATTCTGTTGTAAAGTGCCTTGAAGAAAGTTTCTCAAGTGAAGGTCTTTATCTTAATTCCATAGATGCCGATACGGACCACATTGAAGGCGGCAGCTACCTGTGGAGCTATGAAGAACTGGAAGATATACTGGGTGAAGATTTTAGTACGCTCAAAGGTGTTTATCGTATTGATGTACACGGGAACTTCGAGGGTAAGATACACCTCATACGTAGAAACGATATGAAGATAGAAGATATCGAAAAAAAACTTCTTAAGATTCGTGATCGAAGGCCGCAGCCCCATGCAGATCGCAAGTATATCTCGGGTTTGAACGGACTGGTCGTAGTCGCATTGACATTGGCATCCGAATATTTGGAAAGGGCTGAACTTTACGATACCGCAAAGGATACCATGTACAGTCTGCTTGAAAAATTCTGGATAGACAAAAAACTTGCACACTCCATGAGTAACGACCGCATCCAAAACAATAATTTTTTGTTCGATGCTGCCGCATGCCTGCTGGCCCTGACCATGCTGTCGGAGAGTGATCTAAAATGGAAGGATTATATGGAAGATATGTCGGAGTACGTAAAGTCGTTCAAAAAGGATGGCGGGTGGCTGGAGTCAAGTTCGGATGACTTCCTACCTGTACCTGCGTCCTGGTATGATAATCCCATCCCGTCCAGTATATCACTTGCGGAGCTGAGCATAGCCAGGGCAAACATGCTTTTAGGTGTCGGTAATAACCCCGCCAGTTATAGGGTAGCGCACAATTATGATGCGTACAATATAGCCGCTATGCTCCGTAACGGTGTCTGCCCGCTGCTGGAGCCATAAGTAAACTGATCTTACAGCCCGTCCACTATTTCCACTATTTCACTTGGATATTTAACCGCATATTCCGCGCCCCGTATCTCCTGACTGCCGTACCCGTAAAGTGCGCCGATAAAGACTATGGAATTTTCCGCTGCCGCCTCGATATCATGCCTTCTGTCGCCCACCATCACGGCCTTTGAATGCTCTACGGTGTCCATTAGCTCTTTTATACCGGCTGCTTTATCGACCATGTCCTCCGCGCTTTTGATATACCTGAAATAGTCCTTGATACCCCGGGTTTCCAGCACATGATCGATATATTCCACGGTAGCGTTGCTGCAGATGGCGAGAGTGTGTCCTCGGTCAGATAATATTTTGAGGACGGTTTTTACACCGTCGTACAGTTCGCCGTTTATCCTTATATGCTTCGCCTCGCTCTTCCATAGGGCATCCAAAAAATCATCGTATCTTTCCATGCCTTCTTTACCGTATGACGAGAGCAGCTTGGTGCAGAAGTCATCGGTTTTCTCACCCATCAACGATAGTATGAAATCGTCATTCGATGCTGGAAGATCAACATTTCTCAGAGCTTCTTGAACCGCCGGTAGAACGGATGTTTCGCTGTTAAAAAGCGTTCCGTCCAGGTCGAATATTATCAGATGCATCCGTATGTGCTGAAGCCGCTGATAAATAAATCTTGCCCTTACGCTGATTTTATATTGTAATATGTTTTGGGTGTTATCATGACCGGCGGAGACATTATCGGTTTGCTCCTTGTTTATATCTACGTTTTCTTTCTTATAATCGTTTCAGAAAAGATAGTCAATAAAGGACTTCTCAGCCGAAAGATGCTGCATATCGGAGTTGGCAACATCCTCTTCATACTTCCACTCTTCGATACCCGCTGGGTGATGACCTTCCTGGCCGCCGCACCCTTCATCGTTTTGACATTTCTCATGAGCCCTTACTCGCCCTTGAAGACAGTTAGCAAAACCTCATCCAAGGGCCATAGTCTAGGGCTGTTCTACTACGCCATATCGTGGACCGTACTGGCCTTCCTGTTCTTCCAAAGATTGGAGGTCATCGCCGTCGGTATAGTGGCCATGTCCTACGGGGACGGATTCGCATCCATAGTAGGGAGTCGCTTCGGTAAGAAAAAGTTCAACATATGCGGGGATGAAAAATCCCTTGAAGGTTCCGTCACCATGTTTGCGGTCACTATGATAACGATAATAGTCGTTTTAGTTTACTATGGGGGTATGCCGGAACCACTTTATCTTCTGCCATTAGTGCCCCTGGCGGCAACTTTTTTCGAAGGTATCACGCCCAAGGGATTGGACAATCTTACGGTTTCGTTAAGCGCCGCAATACTTTATTACTTCCTGTTTTGATAGTAATAGAATGCGGTTCGTTGTTATAGACGGTTTGGACGCTGCCGGAAAAGATACTCACGCACGGATGATAAAGAAAAGGTACGAGTCCATGGGCGAGAGTGTAATATTACGTTCCCACCCGTCTTCCGATAATGCATACGGTTACAGGGCTAGGCAGGCCTTACTTAGCAGAGGTAAGAAGAGTCAGCTGGAAGCCTCCGCGTACTATGCAATGGACGTCATCCGGTCGGTAAAAAAGTATCACGGCAAGGCGGACACCGTGATCTTCGTTAGATACCTATGCGGTGTGGCTTACCTTCCGTACCCCGTGGCAAGGGGTTTTTACCGATTCTTCTCGAAGTTACTGCCCACGACGGATTACATGTTCTTCCTGGACGTCAAACCAGAGATAGCCTTGGAACGCATAAACGGTCGCGAAAACGTCCAGATGTTCGAGAATATTGAGTCCCTGGAAAAGGTCAGAGATAGGGCGCTACGTATAGTTAACGACTGGCACATCATAGATACCTCCCGACCAATAGATAAGGTCCAGGGAGATATACACTGCATACTGGATAAACTGGATAACGGGCATAACAGGTGAATTTTTGTGTACTGGATCAAAAAACCATATAAGTGATCTCTTTTAGTATGTATATCACTTCCAATAGTCATAATGATCCTGTATTTCGGGCCTAACTATCAGCCATGTTATCAGGCCCACTAAACCACCCACGAGAACAACTATCAACCACAACACCCCATCTTCACCCCTCTTTTTGGCATCTTTATAAACCCATTATGATGGGGAACACCAAGACAAGAGGTTTTACCATATTCACAGTGTGCTTTTTAGAAGAAAACCTGCCTGGCAATGGGGATATTACAGGACTGATTCACGTATTAGAATGACCCAAAACTATATAATCACGATTAGCCTATTTACGATTATATGTTCGTTGATAGGGAAAAAGAATTGAAGGCACTTGAAGAAGAATGGAAAGGTGAACGAAGCTCCTTTATCGTCATCTACGGGAGAAGACGGGTAGGCAAGACCTCGCTGATAAAGGAGTTCGTAAAGGATAAGGAGTATGTGTATTACCTGGCCACGGAGCTGCCCGTCGACCAGCAGTTTCAAGACCTTCAGAAACAAGCCGGTGATGAACTCCATGATGAACTGTTGAAAAACGTCTCTTTCAATAGATGGGATGGCTTCTTCAATTATATTGGTAATCTAGGCAAACGCTTTATACTGGTCGTGGACGAATTTCCGTATCTGATACAGGCAGAAAATGCCATTCCGTCGGTTTTCCAGAAGGGATGGGACGAGTACCTCAAGAACTCTGAAGTCGACCTTGTTCTGTGCGGCTCGTCAATATCCATGATAGAAGACAGTATAATGAGAAGTGACAGCCCCCTGTACGGAAGGAAAACATCACAGATACGGTTAAAGGAACTACCTATGGTGTCCCTGCAAAGCTTTCTGCCGGATAAAGGTGAAGAGGAGATCATGAGATATTATTCGGTTTACGGCGGTGTACCTGCTTATCTGGAGATGCTCAGCAACGACCTTTCCCTTTTCGAAAATCTGGAAAGAACGATATTGAAGATTAACGCGCCGTTAAAGGATGCTGTGGATTTCATCTTGAGAACCGAACTGAGGTCTCCCGAAAGATACCGATCAATACTTCTTCATATCGCCAGGGGGGTCACAACTCTCAACGGATTGTCCAATGCCATGGGTTTGGAAGGTAACATGATCTCTCAATACCTTGCCAAACTACGAACCTTGGGCCTTGTGAAACGAGAGGAACCTGTAACAACCTCTCCCACCAAAAAACAAAGACGAGGGCTGTACAAGATAACGGATAATTTCTTCAGATTCTATTTCTATTATATTCTACCGAATAGGTCCAACATAGAGGAAGGAAGGATCGAATCCGTGTTAAGGGAGTTCCAGGAGAGCGAACACTCTTTTATATCGCCTATATTCGAGGAGATCTGTCGAGATTATGTGGGAAAGACCATGGATTACTCAAAAGTCGGGCGATGGTGGTACCAAGAGGATGAGGTGGATATCGTTGCCCTGGATCACAAAAGAAAAAAGATGTTGATAGGCGAGTGTATATGGAGTACGAATCCGGTTAAAAAAAAGGTGTACACGGGTATGCTTGAAAAGGAAGAAAGTATCAGATGGCATAACAAAGATAGAAAGGTGGAGTACGCTCTCTTCTCAAAATCGGGTTTTCATGAGGAGTTATATGATATCGAGGACTTGATACTGGTTGACATTGGTGATATCTGGAGTGGGTTAAAAGAACGATATAATCACGATTATATTAATATCACATGCTTTCGAGCATCTCGAACTCTTCCATCATGTCCCTGCCTGAATAATCGGATTCATAACCCTCGTCCATAAGAAAATTCATCATCTCCCAGACGGTGATTGTGACCATGTCCGCCGCCCCGCTGATGCTGAGGTCGCCCATCATATAGCCTTCCGCGGCCTTTTTCTTCAACATGATTAACCGTTATCTGCATATGAACTTCAACAAGTTATCACTTGTGCCCGGAATCCATAAAACACACTAGTAATGGCGGTTCGATTTAGGTCCTACTACGCACCCCTCTTTCCTCGATCCGATCCATGAAGATGGTTACGGGGCCGTCAGAATAACATTTCCAGACCTACCAACGTCAAATCATCTTGATCCTCCAGTTCTTGTGTTATCTGCGAATTATTTCGCTTTCTGTTTTTTGGGATGAGACTCAAGTATTTTCTTGATCTCTTCCTTTTCCTCATCTTCGGCCGGGAGGCAAACGGATGGATCCGCAATTCCGGATATCAGGGCCTTTGCAGTTTCATGACACGATTGATAACTGCATGCCCCGCAGTTGTGCCCCGGTAGTACTTGAACAAGTCTCTCCACTAATATGTCTTCCTCAGTAGAACCGCGTATCAACTGTTCCCTACTAACTAATTTACCGGTTACCACTCCGATGCCTATTATAGCAGGTACGGTGATCACGTATCTAGTCAACATGAACGGCAGCCCCATGAACTGAGCTTCCACGAAGAGCATTGGGACCTTCACAACCGCCCAGGCACTCAATATGATCACAATGTTGGATACGGAGGAACCTTTTTTGAGTAAGGTATAGGTAACCGGAAAGGCGGCGTATATCGGTCCTGCGGAGAAAGAGCCCATCAGAACTGATATCAACCTGCCTTTCATGCCCGAATCCTCTCCGAAGGTATTCATTATGGTTTCCCTGGAGACCCAAACTTCCACCAATCCTGTTATTATGAATACCGCTGGCAATATTTCTACCATCTCTCTAAAATATATGGAAGTCATTTTGAGGCTGTCAAAAAATATGGTGGGGGAATAAACAAGGACCGCTACATATGCACATATGGTGAATGCGGCAATTTTATTGTTCTTTACCAGACCCTTTAAATCCTCGATGTTCAAAGGATTACCCCCATGCCCAATGCTATCAATATCGCCGCTAAAAAACTCAGAATGTTTCTTATCAGAGTGAATTTCTTACCGAAGTATTCGATTTCTATGGGGGCGGTTATGAAACCCACCATGGTCAGAGTGGTTATGAAAGCCGCCATTGATACCAGATGGGCCCCTTGATCTACCAAGGAGGCGGCAAGTGGGAAAGCCACGAAGGCAGGTATCAATGAAACACTTCCAAAGGCGGCGGAGATGATAGTAGCTAACGGCACAGACGTATCACCCAAGATCGTTCTTATGGTTCCGGGGGGTATCAGGGTTAAAAAAAGGCCGATCAACGCTAATATCGAGATTATCTCTACACCTATGCCTTTGAGTCTTTTTCCGGAGAGCCTCAGGCTCTTCTTTGTTTTATCTTTATCCTTCCTAAATGACCAAAGTAAAAGGAATACGGCCAAAGAAATCAGGGCTATGGTTGTGATTCTCATTTTCAACACCTTGTTTCGTAGTGTAATACTACGTAACGTAGTATTTATACTTATTCCAAAAAGGACAAATAGCGTTATGTTATCCTGTGATGTATGCAGAAGAGGATTCCAAGCGAGCTCATCAGCTATCTTATATTGAAAAACATCCGCAAGCAAGGGACCACCTATGGATATGAGCTGATCAATAATCTAAAAGACATATCCAACGAACATTGGGATCCCAGTTACGGAACTATTTACGGTACCCTCAATCGCATGGAAAAGAAAGGCTTCATTCAAAGGGCGGAGAGAGGAGAGGAGGATAGAAAGTACTACAGGTTAACCGAGAGGGGAGAGGAGGAGTTGAAGAAAAGAGAGGATGGGATGAAAGAGATCGGTAAGATGGCCCAGGAAAACGTGCTGGGCTTCCTATGTGTTTACAGGAAGATATACGGTGAAGAAAAATTCAGTGAATTGATGGAAAAAATAAGGGAAGAATTCGGTTTATGATTATCTCGGTCTCGGCGTCTTCACCACCAGTATCTTAGCGTCCTTGTTGCTTGTGTTCCTGACGTTGTGGGGTATGTTCTTCGGGCTTAGTACGATGGTACCTTCCGGTATCTCTTCTGTCTCATCGCCAACCGGTATTTCAGCGGTACCTTGTATCACGTGAAAGAATACGTCAACCGGAGTGGTATGTTCTTTCAAACCCTGTCCCGGTACGAAGGCCAGTAACACCACTTCTACATCTTCCTGCCAGATAAGTTTGTTTGGTGTGAATTTGTCAGTTGCTTTATAATCTTTTAAGTTTATCAGTTCCATTTTCTCACCCTATTTCTGCTCGCCCCGTACGGTCACTGTCACATCTTCCACAGGTATATCCTTGCCGGAATTTTTCATAGCTTTGTTTACTATCTGCACCAGCCCGAAACAGCATGGCACCTCCATGTGTGCTATGGTGATACTCTGGATGTCATTTCTTTTGAATATTTCTGTGAGCTTTTCGATGTATCTGCTGGCATCGTCCAATTTGGGACAGCCGATGATCAAACTTTTACCTTTAAGAAAGTCGGTGTGAAAGTTGGGGTAGGCGAAGGGTACGCAGTCCGCGGCGATGACCAGATCGGCGTTCTTGAAGTACGACGCTTCCACTGGTACAAGATGAAGCTGAACAGGCCACTGCCTCAGCTGTGATGATATCCTGGCATCGCTTTCCTGGACATCGCCCTCCCATTGTGATGCCACCGCCGAGGGGCAGCCGCAGGCGGTAGTGGGCTCGCCCTGCAATGGACTCTTAACACCCCGTTCATCGAGGTGCTCCAGGGCTTCTAGCAGCAGCTCGCTCTGGCCGTGCTCTCTCAGATGTTCCAGATGGGCCTTCAGCACGTTTTCTCCCTGTTCTATCATCCTCTCGACAACCGCTTTTTCGTCGTGGGGCTCGGCCTCCCGTTCCTCAATTATAATAGCGTCAACCGAGCAATCGCCTATACAAGCACCCAAGCCATCGCAGAAGGCTTCGTTTACCAACCGGGCCTTCCCGTCGATAACCTGAAGTGCGCCCTCGGGGCATCCCTTCACGCACTCTCCGCAGCCGTTACACAGCTCTTCATCTATATCTATTATGTCTCTTTTCATCTTACACACCGTTCCTAAAGCTAATACGATAGGAGCAGCGACTATCACCCATGCGCATGAATTCGACCTGTTCAAGGGAGGCATCCCCTAACAGACCTTCCAATACCTTCCCATGTACACGGCACGCCCATTTGGCGAATAGGGGTGAAACATCCCTGAATACACAGTTGTTGTTGGTTATCAAGTAAGAACCCTCTTCTTTGATCAGATCACTGTAGAAACCGAACTCGTTGAGTGCCGACACGATATGTTCCAGCAGTTTCTCGTGCCCTCCAACTTCGGTATCCTTTACGATCCGTTCCCTGATCTCGGCAGCAACCGTATCCATCGCTTCCTCGATATCGTCCTCGTCGAGTTTCCCCAGGATATTCTCGGCCAGGATAGTGAAGAGCACGTTACTTTTCTCCGGAAATAGGCTTCTACCGTCGGAAGTCAGTCGATATAATTTCTTGGGCCTCCCCTTCTTAGATTTTCTGAAGTAATGTTCAACCAATCCACTAGCTTCCAGTGTTTTCATATGGCGCCGTACCGCACTTTCGTTGATATCTAACCTAACGGCCAGCTCCACGGCGTTCATGTCCGAATACAGCAAGTACTCGATTATATCGACACGGGTACCGTCGACAGGGAGCAGGGAGTCGCTTCTCATGTTCAACCATTTAGTGAACAAGGTTTAAATACTTTACGCACTTTATAGTGTTTTAAGTGGCATTATGAAAACAAAGATATCGTGTAAAAAAGGAGGCGTTGCGATATGACATCGGATCAGGATGAAATCTTAAACGCTTTAACCGGGTTTATTGAAGGGGAATTATCCAAAGAAGGAGTGGTAAGTATCCTCGAAAACTCGAGTCCTATTTTATTGTTGAATGCGGAGAAGGAGTTGTTTAAACGTGGTATGAGCATGATCGATATGAGGAATATCAGTGAGATATACTATGAGATATTTATGGGAAATGCCAAAAAAACCATAAAAGGCTTGGGGAAGGGGCACCCGATACGAGTATTGATGGTGGAACATATGGTGATAAAAAACCTGTTAAGGGAGTTGGAAAAGATAAGGGATATAATATCGACCGGTGAAGGTGATGTGAATAAAAAAGTACTGAAAGACTTTATGCACAACTTGGGAGAAATAGAGAAACATCATCAGCGGGAAGAAAACTCCATATTTCCCAGATTAAAGGACGCGGGGTATTTAGGGAGAATTAACATGATGATTAAAGAGCATGATGATTTCATCAAACATGAGATATTGCTGATGGATCTGATCGAAGTTTTTCCCAGATATACAGAAAGATTAACACGAGAGATAAACTACCTCGTACCGTTGCTCCGCTTTCACGCATTAACCGAAGATGTATTACTATACTCCGTAGCCCTAGACGTCATCGACGACTGGGAAATTGTGAACGAAGAGATGGAGATTATCGGTTACAGTAAATTTACCCCTATCGGAGATTTTAAACCCATGAAAAAGGGTGATGGTGAAGAAGATGTCGAATCTATACTTAAGAGATTGATCCAATATAATAAAAGGAAAGGGAAGGAGGGGTAGCTACGGAAAAACACCCTGTTATAGATATTTTCAAAGAATACTGCAAAGGAGACCTGAAAAAATACGACACCGCCCGCGAGTTAAAAGGCACCGAACCCATGGAGATATATCTTGCAGAAATCGATTTGATAGCTCAAGGTTACGGCACCGCAGAGCTGAGTAGAATTTCCGAATTGTATGATCATCTTATTGCGAGCAATCACCTGGAAATCAAAAAAGAGCTTGACAAGGGACATCCGATCCTAAAATTAATGATAGAACATGACAATTTGTTTAACTTCATACTAGCACTGGAAAGATTCAGCGACGATATTGGTGATGAATTGGGGGATGAACAAAAAGAGTTTCTAAAGATTGTGGTAAAGAACCTCTTCGAACTGGATAAACATTTTCAACGTGAAGAAAAGACCATTTTCAACCGCCTTCGCACTCAACGCCTTGAAGGAAGGACGATACTCCTGTCCGAGGAGCACGATGACATCTGGGAAGACAGAGAGTGTTTAAAAAAATTGATGGGTGAAGGTGGGAATGGTGATGAGATAATGGAAAAAATTGATAATATAATATACATACTGAGATTCCATGCCTTCATGGAGAACGACCTTCTCTACCCGGTTGCCCTTGAAAAAATAGAAGATTGGGAAAGGGTTTCCGCGGAAAGCGACAAGATTGGTTACTGCGAGTTTATCCCAGTACCCAAGTATTAGATACCCAATGCCTTCCGCTTCTTGTCCATGTGTGCGGCGATCCCTTCGGCGATCTCCACCGGGTCGTCGCCCACGGCGAACTTACCACCGGTGAGCTCTTCCACGTCTTCCGTTAGAAGTTTGACCACATTTTCACTTCCGGTTACCGGAGGTGTCGGCGATACGTGTGTGTAGAGTCCATAGGCCACTGCACCCACGGCTGCGATGGTAGCCTTCTGTTCCATGTATTCAGGGGCGGTTACCGCTACAGGTAATTGTGTGGGGTCCACACCCAGGGCATCTGCCACTGCGCTGACCAGATTGATGAGTCTCCCGGTATCCGTGCACGTACCGAAGCTCAGAACAGGTGGAATACCCACGGCTTCGCAAACGGCCTTTAAACCGTCTCCGGCATACTTTACGGCCTCCGGCGTTGTCAATCCGGCTACCTGTAAACCGGCGTTACCGCATCCTGCACTCAAAACCAGTATGTTACGTTTGATCAGTTCCTTAACAACTGCGATGGTTACCGTGTCCTGGGGACCGTTCCGCAGGGTAGTACAGCTAACAAGGGCCGCTACGCCTCGTATGTTACCATTCTTTATATTGTCCAGCAGCGGATCCAGGGTACCACCCAGGGCATCCAGTACCGCTTCCACTGAAAAACCGGTGACTATCTTTTGTTTGTAATCGGGCACACGGGTTTCCTTGCCTTTACGGGCTTTGAAATTCTCTATTGCCCTATCAATGATGATCAATGCGTGTTCTTCGGCCTTCTCCGGATCGTAGTATATGTCGTGTTCCACACCAGGAACGTTTACCAACTTGGTTACCAGTATGATGGTTGAGCCATATTTTTCTGCATACAAACCCGCCGTTGGCACCGTACAGTTCATGTCCGCCACGAAGGCATCCACGGCACCGGTGGCCAGTACGTATTCTTCGTTCAGCCAGTTACCGGTGAGACCCACGAACACGTCGTCGACATCGAAACGCTGTAAAAGTTCCTGGCCGCATTCTATAGAACCGACGATGTGGACTCCCTTGGCTCCGGCCTTACGTGCTTTTTCCTGCACTTCTTCTTTATGGGCCACCATTATCAATGCGGCACCCATGAAAGGTTCATGTCCGTTGGGAAGTATGTTAACGTATTCCGGTTCGAGTATACCCATATCCACCTCCGCCTCGTGTGGCTTGGCGGTTCCGAAGAGTATGTCCTGCACCTCTTCCAACAGTGTCAAAGAACCGTAAACCGTGGATAAACCCATACGCAGGGTTTTCAAGGCCAAACTGGAGTAATCGCTGTCTACGTTGGTCATGACGCTGGTGGTGACGTCCATCAATTCGTGCAACGGTCCTCCCGGCAGTATGTTCAGTTTCTTCCATACCTCTTTACGTGACTCCGGTGCCATCTTCATCAGTACGGCTGAAACTTCGGCACTATCGCGGTTGATCTCCTCCAGCATAAAGTCCGCTACCTTTACGGCCAGTTCGTTTGTTTCACCGGAGTTTTCCAGACCGAGTTTCTCTGCAAGACTACGCAATTTTTTCTCGTCCTTTATCTCGAATATGGTCTTTCCTTCGGCGGTAGCCTTCAGCGTCTTAGCCGTACTCTTTGCGTGGAACGTATATGCGGCGGTTCCCATTGTATTCATCATCAATAGATTCCGCATAACCATGGTATCCACATCTATACCGCATACTCCACGATCTATCTTTCCCGGAATTATCCTGCACGGTCCCTGGCTGCATATGTAACATCTCACTCCCTTGGTACAGAACTGACACCGTACTTTTTCCATGGCATCGAATCTATCGTGAACAGTCGTTATTCCTTCCCCGCTAACCTTATCGTACATCTCTTCTACGGATGCATGCGCGCTTTTTTCGTTCATGATATGATAAAGGCGCAGGTTAGCTAAATATGTTTCGTGTTGATACGAAATATCTGACTAGACAACATGTATATTATTGTATTTGATTTAATACCATAAGACGAAAATAATTCTTGAGTTACCTATAAGTTGTTCTCTTCAGGTATCTTACTTTCTACATTCACACTTTTACGGTTTGGCCATTTTCCAGCCTTTTGAATTATTATTAAATCTTCGCGAACACGTACCAAAACTTCGTCGCCAATTTCCAACCCGGCCGCCTGTAATTCGTCCTCATTGAGGCTTAAATGGGCATTGTGGAATTTTCCGTCTTGGCCTTTGGAACCGCTAGGGTTCAACTTCTTTTTCCTTACCATTGTATCTTGTATTCACTACACAATCACCTAATATTTAAACCTAATCAAAGCTTCTTCGATCTATAATATAAAGAGTCTGATGAGGAAATATACACCAATACTGAATGCATAGGTAGGAATCAAGATTTTCCAAATCTTGTTTGGAAGTACTCGAAGGATATAGGGCGCAAGAACTGAAGCAAAGAAGGACCCTGTAAACATAGATGGTAGAAGTAAGAAATCGATTCGGGTATTCGGGTCCATAAATGCCAAAGTAAAGAAGCATACGGCACCTACTGTAGAAACTATTCCTTCGGTAGTCTGTGTAAGAGCGGCAGCGGTCTTCTCGTATATTCCGGAAAGAACATTTCCCATCACCAAGACCGGCCCGTAACCACCTCCGCCAACTCCTTTGTTGAACCCTGCAATTGCAGCAAATGTGACTATAAATTTTGGTCTGTACCTGTAATCCTCTCTCCCCCTTTTGACACGCACAAGTCCAAGTAAACCCATGAGGATAACGGTTATTGCGATATATAAACTCAATATAAAATCGGGTGGTTGTATGAAGTAGTGTACTAGAAAAACAGAACTAGCGATCATTATTGACCCTACTCCTGCGGTGAATAGGACGGTCTTTGTTTCATCATTCAAAGGCCTCTTAAGGGAATAATGTACATTTTCAAATTCGTGATGAAACCATCCCGATACCAATCCGGACATGGCGGCGACGATCACAAGAGAGGGTATCACCTGGTACGCACTGAAACCCAACATAAGTAGAAGTGGTGCAGAAATCGTGCCGAGACCCTGTCCGGCAGAGCTATCTAACAGATCAAAGACAAATATAATGAGTATGACAATTAAAAATATCTCCATCTCAGACACCTCTTACAAATTTTTGCATCAATTTTTCTGCTATGGCCATTTTTTATTCTGTATTTTCTTAGTTCAATCACCTTTCCGAAATTGTTATAGGAACCAGTACATGATCCCCAAGGATATCGCATAAAAACAAAAAGCTACACCCAGCTTTTTGAAAATATCCTTTTCAACTTCCATCCTTTCGGCAAGGGTCTTTTCGTCATTCCAGAACATCGCCGTGGCGCCCATTCTTCTCTTATGTCCTATCTTTTCATTTTCCATATATATACAATCCATATGTGTTTATAATGTGTATTATTTTTTTTTAATACACATATCATATAGTACATGTTTTTAGATCAATATAAAGTTTTCGTCATGATATGTGACACTTTTTATTACTTTCGGGAAAGATAGTTAAAGATGCTTGTGATACTCGGTATTGGGTGTGCCCGCCCAAATGACTTTTTTCACATGTCATTTTTATACACACGGGCACACCCATCTACCTAAAACTTTTTATGTCTG
>JAFDTZ010000011.1 GCA_019594305.1 Thermoplasmata archaeon | reverse complement strand
TCCAATGTATGACCTCCTCCGAAGGGGTCGTAGTACGGGGCGTGGGTGACGATCACGTTCTGCTTGTCCTCTAACACCTGTGTGTCGATCCAGTCTATCCGGTCTTCAGTCAACGAAAGCTCTGATGTATCCAGAAATATGAAGTTGTAGTCCGAGTAAACGAACGAATACTCTGTAGGTGCAAGGACTGTTTTGTATATCTCGGTACCGTCGAACCGGTTATCGTGATTTCCGATGGTAGTGTAGACGGGGAATCCTGCGTTATCCATGATATCTACAACGGCCTCGTATTCATCCCGTTGAGAGTGCGGGGTTAAGTCTCCGGTATGTATCAAGAATTCTATATCATCCATATCATCAACGGCGTCCTGGAATATGTGATTCATGCCCTGGGTATCACCTATGACGGCGAACTCGAACTCCTCCTTTTCAGGTATTTCTATGGTTATGGTCCTCTCCGTTTTATCCGGGATATCGAGGTATATGAACGTTGTATCGATCTCGTGATCGTCCACACCTTCGATGGTCGAATCGATGTGACAGTTAGTGAGTTCTATTTTACCTTCAAAACCCTGTACTTCGATGAGCGTGTCCGGTGATATCGAACGTATACGTATTGCATCGGCAGATTCCTCTAAGATGATACCACCCGTCACCTCTAGACCGTATCCTGGTTCTTCCGTACAACCCACGGTAAACAAAGAAAGCACGAGAACGAAGACCACCAACATAGTCGGCTCTTTACCCGTCATAACTCCAGCCCGATAAGTCTTATTTCAACTACGTTTCTAACACTCTGTTCTCCAGACAGACCTTCTCCTACCAGTCGTAGTGGTGCCTCGTTTTCCTCTAACGGTTCACCATTGAACCGGGATGCCAATATCATGGTGTCGTTGAAGGCCACATCTGCTATATCGAATGTGTAGCTGTAACCGTCCTCCGCGATCACCTCAACTTCGTACCCCCGTTCCACCAATGTTTCGTTCAGTGACCAGTGACTAAGGGTCTCACCGTCGTCAACAGCAGCTATCAGTATCCATAAAGGTATACCTTCGTAGGTATCACCATCAACGGTGTATCCTTCAGTATGCACACCACATCCAACCAGAGAGCCGAAGACCATTGCATCGTAATCTCTAACAATAGTTCCGTTCAAAGTGAGGGACCAATCGGGAAGATTGTCGGGAATATCCGTCAGATCGATCCTGACTATATTCCTTACACTCTGACTTCCGCTTAGATGCTCTCCGACCAGTCTCAGCGGTGCGTCGCTTTCTGGTAGAGGCTCTCCGTTCAATTCGTTGGCGACTATGATGGTATCGTTTCTAGAAACCTGTTCTGAAGTGAAGGTGGTAGAAAAACCGTCTCCAGCTTCCACCACAACGTTGTACCCGAGGTCAGCCAAGACGGTGTTGTACATGTAATGACCATCCGGGGGGTCGCCCCCGTCCACGGCGGCGATGAGCTCCCATAGTGTCATCCCCGCATATGTGTCCTCGCCATCCTGATATTCCGCTCGATGATACGGGCAGTTGGCAGCGCTCTCGAAGTACTGTTTATCGATATTTCTGGTTTCCAACCCTATCACTTCCACCGACCAGTCCTCCTGGAGTGGTTTAACACGGATGTATCTTACCATCTTATTCCATAGGTGTCCATCGGTGATGTGTGCCTCTTCGCTGACAAAGGCGATCCTAGGTCCGTCCACCCATTCCGGCACGTTCTCTCCGTCTTGTTCATAGGCAAGCATCATGGTTATATCGGCGTCCACGTCTAATTCGTTGAAATCCTCGTCGTATACCGGTATGTCCCCCTCGACTTGCCCCCGGGAATAAGTCATGGTATAGCCGTCCTCGGCCTCCACTTCAAGAGTGTATTCCGTATCACTGTAAACGTTGGAGTCCAGCTTTGTCATGTTCACACCTCTGTAGGTATTGGGCCCTCTTACCCTTCCAGTTGATCTGATACGGCTTCCTTCTTCAGTGTAATAGTTCATATTCATTATCTCTTCTAAAGTGTAATGGTGAGTTGTGATACCTTCCAAAGTAAGAGCGATCTCGGTATCGCTGTAGGCGCCGGTAATTAATTCTATTTTGTTCACGTTCCTCACCCACAGCGAGCCTGCGGACGATTGTCTGTTGAAATCCGACACCAATGATTTAGTCATATTCAGATCGGCGTTGCTGAACTCTCCGTCTTCCGGTAAAACCGCTATCATGGGGCCGTCTTCCCAGTCCGGTACGGAGCTATCGCCCTCTTTGTAGGCCAGTATAATATCTCCCTGTATATCGCTGTTCGTTTCAGACGGAAATATCTGGCGGTAGGAAAACCGCTGCGAGTATCCGTCAGTAGCCGTTACCACCAGTATATCGGTGCTTTCCATATCCTCTACCAGCGAGCTCAGTGTAACTCCTGTGTATTCTGTTGGTTCGTTCCAATTACCGAATCTGTTTTGGAATCTGACTGTTCCGGAAACGATATCCATCTCTTTCAGTTCGTCCAACGACATCGATGTACCCATTACCGTTACCAAGGATTCCTCAGTATCCTCTGGAGGATCGCTCATGGTCAGATATATCAGCGGTATGGCTATCAACAGTACGGTTATCGCGAACAATACTAGCATCTTCATTTTGGTTTTTTCAGTCATATGATTACCTCGATATGCTCCATTAAACATAACCCATATTTATGTTTTCTGTATCTGGGAGACATTGCCTACAAGATATGATGAAAAAATTATATACCGAATAAGTTAATGACCAGTGTGACTTTAAATGAACGGTGAAAGTATAGATAGGCCTTTCGATATCGACGATAATACGAGGAAAGGATTATGGTTCATGATTATAGTGTTCATAGTACTCGCATTTCTACCCGCCGTAATTATAGGGTTCCTCTCTTTATTCCCTTCAAATTATTACACATTTCTTTGCTTAGGATTTTTGTTTTTGATTTATATGGGAATCATATTTATCTGCATAGGCATGCTTATAATCGGGATCTACAAGATATATAAAGGTTCTGAATACATCTCTTTTACCCACGTGAGAAATGTGAAAATAACTATAGGGTTGATATTATCAGGTATCATCTTATCTGCATTCGTTGTGCCACTTTCCATATCGTCATATTCTACATCCTACCTTGTTTTTACAACCAATACTCTTTTCGTGATATCTCCTTTCATTTTGATCTATGAATTGACCAACAAAAAAATCAAGGTTATACTATCTGTGGGGATATCATGCCTCTTGATCTACTACGCCTTAATTAATTTCTATGATTATAACACTATGATAGAAAACATATTATCATTTGATTCTTTATTCTCCTACATATTTGCCCTACTATTCGTTGGTTTGGTACTTTTAGCATATGGATATTTGAAGACCATAGGATATAGTGAAGGAAGCATATATTATTCAAGAGAAGATACTTTACCTGAGGAAAGTGTTTTTGAGCAAAATACCTTTAAGGATTACATAGGAAAACCTGGCATGAAACAGTGTTATAGATGCCGTGAAATAGCCGTTGATATATACGAAGATGGTTCGGGTATCTGCCAACACTGCGGACATTCCTACATGGATTACCGTTCTCCCGGAAATTCGGTTGAATGATAACTAACTCATCTCCGCCAGCAAGGTTGAGTTCAGGGAAAGGTTTATATTGCTTTACTAACTTAACATATTTGTTAATCAGTCGAAGTGAAATATATGCTGTGGAAAGAAATCGAAAGTTCAGCAAAAGTAGCCGATGTCCGTACCGCTTTGGTCCTTCAAGAAGAAGTCCAAAAATCCATCCTGACTGCACTCAGTCGAAAAGAGGTGTTCAATAAATTAGTTTTTCAGGGCGGTACTGTACTCAGATTGTTCTATGGTAATCCTCGTTTTTCCGAAGATCTAGATTTTGTTACCACCGGTGATAAAAACGGCACCGTTCTTTTAGAACAAAAAGGGCATATACAGAACTTTGTGAGAGACTGTTTTCCGTTCCTGGATGGAGTAGATGTTCGTGTACAAAAAGATGACGAACTAAAACGATTGATCTTGAAAACATTGTCAGATGTCCAAGAACAATCCGTACGTATCCACATGGAAGTTTTTCCTGTGACCTCCCACGAAAGCGGATCAATGACGCTAAATTACCCTCCGTTTTTTCCTGCCGTCAGAGTTGAATCCGTCAAGGAGATACTATCCGATAAGATGGCCGCTCTGATGGGGTGTGATTATGTGAAAGGCAGAGACCTGTGGGACGTGTATTTTCTGGTAAATGAGCGTGATGTCACCCTGGATATGGAATTGCTTCGAAGAAAGGTCGATGACTACGTAATTAGTCAAGAAAATAGGAGTAAAGCCCTTGAAAGATGCCGTGAAAAAGGCCGTGATGCATTAGATAATGAATTGAAGAGATTTCTACCGACAAATACTTACCAAGGGTATTCTCAGCGATATGCCGATATCCTGGAGGTTTCCTTAAAACTATTAGAGGATGTGCAGGGAAGGTTGTGAAAATGAAGGTAAACGAATGGCTTGAATTTTTTCGGAGACATATTGATAAAACACTATTTTCTATTCATGATATCGTTCAACTCACAGGAGAAGACAAAGATTCCTTAACGGTCCAGTTATACAGACTTGTAGCATCGGATGTTATCCTTAGGGAGGCTAGAGGTTGGTACGCTAATCCCTTCAATCCTCCGAGTTCCGAAGAAGTTGCAATGGTACTGCGGTATCCCTCATATCTTTCCATGGAATATGCTCTCAGCAGACATGGTATCTTCAGTCAGAGGGTACACACTCTTACCCTTATCACAACAAAACTACCTTACATTTACGAACGAGATAGAGCGACCTACGAATATCACCAAGTAAAAAGATCTTTATTTTGGGGTTTTGATAACATATATGGTATCAGATTTGCCTCCCGGGAAAAGGCTTTTCTCGACTTTATATATATCCGTGGAAGAGAGTTAGATCAAGAGCGGTTAAGTTCGCTGCTGGATGATATGTATCTGGAGGAACTGGATATGGATAGATTGAAAGAATATTCCCATAAATCCGGTGTTTCCTTTCCGGTCAGTTTATTTTGATTATGAACACGATCATATTGGGTCTATCTGCAGTCTAAACGACGCTCAACCGATGATATCCTGCAGACCGAAAAGATGCAGACTCTCATCTTGGTACTCTTCCACTTCTTTACCCACGATTATGTATTTTATTTTTTTATCCTTCTCAAAGGGTGTTTTTATCTCTTTTAGCCCTTCTAATATGCGTGATATATCCTGGAACGATAAGTTCTTCCATTTCACCTCACATTTGTATACCGTGTTGTCACTTTCTGCGATCAGGTCAATTTCCTTATCCTTATGCCACCATCTTCCGCATCGCTGGATAGGTATATCTAGATCGTATATATTCTCCTTTACTATCCGCTCGTAGATATGTCCGAGATACCTGTTGTAATCTTTTTTCAGTTTTCCCATGGCATCGGATATGTTCCCTTTGATTATCAATCCACGATGTGGGTAGATATATCTAAAGTAGAACAACATTAGATTGTCTTTGATAACATACCTTGTATCCCGGGATCGTTCGGCAGACTTACCATATGGAACTTCTTTTTCTATTATCCTGAGTCTTTCTAGTTTAGTAAGATATCTAGGTAAGTCGGTCACCGGTCGATGTATTTCGTTGGCGATTTTACCGATCCTATGTTTACCCCCACTTATGGCTTTGAGTATCATCTTATATGCAGAAGGTTCTCTGAGTTCTTGTTGGAGTATGAACACAGGTTCGTTGAACATGTATCTATCTTGATGAAAAAAATTATCGGATATATTTTCCCAAAATGTTTTGGATCCGTCGAAGCGCTTAAGATATGCTGGTACGCCCCCACATGCACCGTATATCCGAACTATATCTTCATGGTCGGAACTTGGGAAGAAATCCCTAAAAGACCCTATGGGTATTTCTTTGATCTCCATCGGTCTGGTCCGTCTCCCGAATAAAGGACTCTTGTAATCGAGCACTTCGTTCTCCATTATGGATATGCTGGAGCCTATGAGTATCAATACGATATCTTCTTCCGAAAGGTACTCGTCCCACAGCTTCTGAAAGTGAGAAAGGACCCTATCGTCGGCATTGATCAGGTATGGAAATTCATCTATGGCTATGATTACTCGACGGTCAAATTGGGAAAGGGCGAACTCAAAAGCTTCTTTCCAATCACTTACCTGAGGTTTGAAACTCCCGGTTTCATCGGCTACCTGTTCTGCAAAGTCCAAAGCTTGCTGGTCGAAGGGCAACTTTTCTGCAAGATGATATAACACTGGGTAATCCTTAGTCATCTGTTTAACCAGAGATGTTTTTCCTATCCTTCGCCTTCCGTATATCACTATGAATTCGGGCTCGCTGCTGTTATAGGCTGTTTCCAGTGCTTTCAACTCATCTTTTCGGTTATGGAACATAATATGAACACGTTCATAATGAACACGATCATATTAATAATTTTGCATGGTTTACACGACATTGGAAATGGTCCTCTTGGTCTCCCGGTCATCTTCCAGGAATCTTTTGTACCTGGAGAAGTTGCCGAAGGTTCTCAAAAAAAGCAGCAATTTTCGTTCCTTATCTATTGCGTAGACGATGTGGACTCCGTCTATCTTTGCCCGGAATATCGGGTTTCCATCTACGTGTTTTTCGAACTTATGCAGTTCGGTATAATTGATGTTATCGCATCCCAGAATATCATCGATGATGGACTGCCCTTGGGTTTCCTTTTCAAAACGACCGGATACCAACACTCCTTTAAGCGAAGGGCGCAGCTGTGCGTAATGATTGTGGCAGTTCTTGCAAAAGTCTCTTTCTACACTGCACGAATTTTTCAATGTCAACAGTATTGTACAGTTTGATTTATAGTAATAAACCTTGGCATCAAAGTGAATATTGACCCAAAAACTATTAACGAATCGGAATTTCGGGGAAGACATGAGCGAAGAAAACGAGGTTTCCATCGAAGACGTTGGAAAAGGTGACGAGATCAAGGTCAAAGTAGCAGACTGGCTAGCAGAGAAGAAAAGACTACCGGAAGGGATGTTAACAGGCACGGTGGAGGCTGCTACTGAAAAGGCCGTCTTAATCGATGAAGATTGGATCCCCAAGAGTCAGGTAGAAAAGATCTGGTATGTTTGATCCCTGCAAACCAGGGCGGAACTATTCTTATTCGTAATACTCTGTCTGCTCCTCTTCAAGGGGTTCGCACACGAAGAAAACCGGGCAAGCGTGACCGAATACTGAACACTATTTTTCCATCATATTTTTCGGAGTCTTTCACTCCGATGTATCCACGTAGGGAAATGTTCCACCAATGAACCGTATGGACCGTACTTCAATTCCCAACAAGATTTTGTTACACTGTTACGCAATTCGTTCAACATTTATTTAATATATGCGAATACTCGGAGATGGGTTTTCTCTTCTTATAACACAATCTTTATTAACCACGATAATAAATTGTAAATCATGCGGTACACAGGAAGAACATTGGGCTTGTTCACCTTCATGATCCTACTGTTCGTAGGTATAGGATATCTTATAGGTGGATTCTTCATGGGAAATTGGATCCTGGGGACATTGATATTCCTAATTATAGCTGCAGTCATGAACCTCGTAGCCTATTTCTACAGCGGAAAGTTAATTCTGAAAATGTACAAGGCAAGGATAATCGAAGAAGCCGACAATCCAAGACTGTACAATATAGTAAAGAAGATAGCTATGGATGCCGATATACCCATGCCAAAAGTAGCTATAGTACCCACGCAGATGCCAAACGCCTTCGCAACCGGAAGGAACAAGGAACACGCAGTGGTTGCAGCGACCCAGGGTCTGTTGGCATTGCTTAACGATGAAGAACTTAAAGGAGTCATCGCCCATGAAGTTGCTCATGTGAAAAACAGGGACATGATGATAATGAGCGTTGCCGCCACCCTGGCTGTAGCGATCGGCTTCATGGCAAGGATGGTTTGGTTCCAGATGTTCTTCAGTAGAAGACGTATCAATCCCATATTACTCGTAGTCATGATATTGGCTCCTATCGCAGCTATTATGATTAAATTAGCTATATCACGTAAGCGTGAATATTTTGCTGACGAGGAAGGTGCAAAAATAAGTAAGAACCCCGGTGCGCTTGCAGATGCCCTGGAGTCTTTGCACTATCAGAACAAGAAAAATCCCATCAAGGGCGGAAGTCCGGCAACTTCGTCATTGTTCATTGTAAATCCATTCGCAAGCGGCTCTTTCGTGAAACTCTTCTCTACTCATCCACCCATGGAGGAACGTGTGAAACGTCTTCGAAAGATGGCTACAGATTACAGCTACCTATAAACGAATAATCTTAAGTATCATCTTGTATCTCTAATACCATGGTTACATGTTCCGCACCTGGAAAAGTCATACTTTTCGGTGAGCATGCGGTTGTTTACGGAAAGCCGGCTATAGCTGTCGCAGTGGACCGTAGATTATATTGTACGGTAGAAAAAAACAACAGTGATATAACGGAGGTTAACGGCTATCCTATTAACGAAACCCATCATGGGTATATATTGGAAGCAATGAAGGCGTTGGGTGTGGAAGAGACTCTAAGTATTAAAACTTCCAGCCACCTCCAAAGTGGTGCCGGCCTAGGTTCATCTGCCGCAGTAACCATAGCCGCCCTCGGTGCCCTCCATGGCTTCATGGGTGAAACACCTTCGGAAGAACTCATCGCTAGGCAGGGATTCGATATCGAGTGCGGTGTTCAGGGTTCCGCAAGTCCGATCGACACTTCCACTTCAACCCACGGCGGAGCTGTTATACTTTCAAATCGGAAGATTAAGAATTTTCTCTGGCATATTGAAAAAGAAGGAACATTCTGGAATATTCATGAAGGATTCGTACCCAACTTAAACATCGTAGTCGGATATACAGGGGTGCATGCTGCCACGCCACCCTTAGTGGGTAAGGTTAGTAACTTCTATAACCGTAACACATTTGCACGAGATATAGTAGATGAAATAGGGGAGGTAGTTGAAGCCGGTCGTTCGGCATTAGAAAGGGGTGATCTTGTACAGGTAGGAAACCTTATGGATCGTAACCATAAATTACTGAAAATACTAGGTGTGAGTCATCCTAAGTTGGATTCACTTGTAAAGGTATCCAGAAAGTATTCATACGGTGCCAAGCTAACAGGGGCTGGAGGCGGTGGTTCGATGATAGCGATCACCGATGATCCGGATAAGGTATCGGAGGCAATTTCCAAAAGAGGGGGAATACCTTTTACCTTCGAACCCGCGGAAACGGGCTTCCGTTATGAGAAATCTTTCAAATATACTCAATAGATTTATAGTGTCCTTTATTTTTTGTAATGTATATGGTCTATGGAAAAAGAGTAAGGACTTACATACAAGGTTTCGACAAAATTTTGGAAGGAGGCATACCGGAAAAGCATATAGTACTGATTTGCGGAGGTCCAGGCACTTATAAATCCAGCCTTACGCTTAGCTTACTAGCTAATAACGTAGATGAAAGTGATAACAAGGGGCTGTACTTGTCTTTAGAAGAACCGAAGGACAGTCTCGAGACAACAGCTAAGGGTCTGGGTATAAAAAAATGGGATGAAAGAAAATTGTTGATAACAGATGTGGGTAAGATACGATTAGAACAAGAAGATGCAAAAAAGGCAAAGAATTGGATGAATATTTTGAAGAAGTATATCACTCGTCGTATCGGAGACGGATATAACTTGGTGGTGCTCGATTCCGTTTCCGCCCTTTATTCTCTTATGACGTTCGATAATCCTCGAAAGGAACTGTTCGATTTTTTTAGTTTTTTGAAGCATTTAGGCGCTACGGTATTCTTGATAACCGAGGATATAGACGAGCTCCATAGTAAAACAGGAGAGTATTTTTTGTCTGATGGCATAATACATCTACGGTATATGCACATAAATGACACTGAGATCCAATTATGGATAAGATGTGTTAAGATGAGGCACGTTAACCATACCAAAAACTACCATGCATTACTTCACAGTCATGGTAAGTTCCAGATAGCTAGGATAATATCCGAAAGATGAAGGTAGGTATTTTACCTTTAATAAGGTCTGATCTTTTTCCTGTCTATACCGATTCCGGCGGGTGTCACTACGAGCATGTTTTGTCCGACACCAGCCACATCACCACTGATATCACTAGCTACGGCCTTGAGTTCGCTGTGTACCCTTGTAAGTGCCTCTTTATTACCCGCTATGTCTTCGACGTCCACCAAAAGGATATGGCCATCGTATACTATATCGGTAACATTCCGTATATCTTCATAACGGTGTATCTCAGCCACCTTGATAAGTACATCAGCTTCTACTTCAATGCCTCTATCTTCTACCAACTCTGCAAGGTCGATATACTCCTCTGACCCGAGGCGCTCGCCCCTAAGCTTCTTGGAGGTTTTCTTCTTGAAAAAGTCTCCGATCATACTATTTCACTTCCTCAGGCGCATATACGAAGGGACATAAAAATGTATCGGAAGACTTTAGGGTTTTTCGGTGTCATAAAGGGTATTTTTCCAACTCGGCGAAAACCCTTTTAATGAATTCATCTCCCCTTTTTGAAACACAATGATATCGGATTCCGCTTATAGTCTCGGAATGGGTTGAATCGTCCTTTACCTCTTCAACATCCAATAGGACCAAACTCATTTCACGGCTGCTGTCCAAATGTTCTTTTATTACACTAGCTGTTCCACTTATGGAAACGTTTATGTTCCCCTCTTCGCACAGGCATAACATAACCTTGCCTGTCTTTTTAATGTTAGCTCGCCCTTGATGCCGCCGGGCAATAGCCATGAGAATCCTTTTGCGATCCTTGGCGTATATTAGGTGGATGGGTGTTGTATTCGGCCTTCCGTCACCGGACACTGTAGCCAACACTACTGTAGGCACCTTCGACCTTAACAACCAAAACACCTCTTCGGAAAGTGAATCGCCCAATATCTTTGACATATCTCTATCCATATATGACTTACATATAAAACATACTGTTGATATGTATGGTTCCGGCATCCGAAGTGTCGACCTTCTTTTGCTTATCTAGAGGTTTTCAGGAGGTATATCTTAATCTTCACTTAGGTCCACCTTTTTCAGCCGGTTAGAATTGGTGACGACGTTGATACTGGAGAATGACATGGCGGCCATACCGATGAGCGGATGCAGCAGTCCAACGAAGGCCACCGGGATAGCGACCACGTTGTAGAAAAAGGCCCACACAAGGTTTTGCTTGATCTTTTTGAACGTAGCGTGGGACAGTTTAACTGCTTTCACCACGGCTGAAAGGTCGCCTTTGACCAGAACTATATCTCCGCTCTCTATGGCGATATCAGTCCCGGTCCCGATGGCTATGCCTACGTCCGCTTGCTCTAATGCCGGGGCGTCGTTGATACCGTCACCGACCATAGCCACGAGCTGACCTTTCTTCTGTAATTTCTTAACTTCTTCTACTTTTTCGTCAGGCATCACTTCTGCAAGTACTCTATTTATCCCCACCTGGTCAGCTATAGCTCGAGCTGTATCCTCGTTGTCTCCAGTCAACATGACAGGTTCAAGACCTTCTTTTTTAAGGGCCTTTATCGCTCTTTTTGAATCTTTTTTCAGTTGGTCCGCAATCCCTATCACACCGAGGGTTTTTCCGTCCACTGCCACAAACACAGCGGTCTTTGCTTCTTTCTGCAGTTTTTTGAATTCCTTTAAGTAACTTGTTTCTACATCGTATTCTTTCAGAAGATCTGATGTTCCCACAAGCACTTCTTTCCCATCTATGGTGGACTTGATACCTTGACCGGTGACAGACTCGAAGTCCTCCGGGTCTTTCAACGACAGCCCTTTCTCTTGGGCTTTTTTGACGATAGATTCACCCAGTGGATGTTCAGAACGCTGTTCTGCCGATGCAGCATAAACTAGGATATCATCTTTTGAATCACCTACTATATCTGTTACTCCAGGCTCTCCTTTTGTGATGGTCCCAGTTTTATCCAGTACTATGGTCTTGATATCTTTCATCAGCTGGATCGATTCTCCTCTCCTTATCAGCACCCCGTTCTCCGCTCCTTTTCCGCTGCCGACCATCAATGCCGTTGGAGTGGCCAAACCCAGTGCACACGGACACGCGATCACTAAAGTCGCTATAGCCGCGTAGAGCGCCAGGGATAGAACTGCCAGTTCCGGATTGACCCAAGGCAGGAACGGTTCCGCCCAAACAATTACAGAGCTGAAGGTTTCTGGAAATATCATCCACGATGCAAAGGCTGAAAGTGATATCAATATGACAGCCGGAACGAAGTAAGAAGTGATCTTATCGGCGTAGGCTTGAATCGGGACTCTGGATCCCTGAGCTTCCTCGACCATCTTGATCACCTGTGAGAGGAATGTGTCTTTACCGACTTTCGTCGCCTCTACGGTTATCGACCCTTTCTTGTTCATAGTAGCACCGATAACCTCGTCTCCAACACCTTTTTCCACGGGCATAGATTCTCCAGTAGCTATGGATTCGTCAACGGAACTCTTTCCCTCGACGACCTTTCCGTCCGTAGGTATCTTCTCCCCCGGCCGGACTATCATCTTGTCCCCGATATGTATCTTATCTACGGGCATCTCTTTCTCCTCACCATCTCTGATAACTCTAGCCGTTTTAGCTTCAAGTGTCATCAATTTTTTGATAGCCTGGGACGCCTTCCCTTTGGCCTTGTTCTCGATGTACCTACCTATCAGATGGAATGCCATTATCATGCCGGCGATACCACCATAGTTCAATATCTGGAAACCGTAGCCGAAGTGCTGTGCGAACGAGATGATACCGGTTGAATAAGCCGCTAGTGAACCCAGCATTATCAGGGCGTCCATGTTCGGAGAGAGGTTCGCCATGGACTTTATCCCGGACCACATGGTCTCTCCACCGGAGTAAACCAAGATCGGAAGTGCTAATAATAAAAGACTCAGATCGAAATAAACACCGACGAGTATCGGTGAATTCAAGTAGTTTGATACGACTAAAATCATCATAGGCACCACGAAGCCCCATGCGATGTACGCTTTGTGTTTCGCTTCTTCTATCTTCTCCAGGTCCTTATCCACCCTATCATCTTCTTCGTGATCCTCTTCCAACCATGAATATGGAACCGAATAACCCGTTTTCTCCACAGCCCTTACAAGATCACTCCTGTGAATTTTACCGGGTATGTAGTGTATCGTCGCTTTCTCAGTGGTAAGGTTTACATTGGCCGTGATCACCCCATCCAACTTCTCAAGAGCTTTCTGGTTAGCTTGCGAACAGGCTGCACAGGTCATCCCTTCTATGGGCATATCGATCCTTTCACCTTTGTAAACCGAATAACCTGCCTCTTCAACGGCCTTGGATATATCGTCCATTTTGACTTTTGATGGATCGTAATCTATAGAAGCCTGCTCGCTGGCATAGCTCACGTTGCTCTTATCTATCCCCTCCAATTTATCCAGGGATTTTTCTATAGTCTGGGCACAGCTTGCACAGTGCATCCCTTCGATGGGTACGTTCTTTTTTTGTTTCTCTTCTTTTGACATGTTACTACCCTCATAAAAATAAAAAGGGTTTTAGTGAAGACCCTTCTTACAGGTACTTATCGGGGTCTTCCTCGAATTGAGCTTTGCATCCAGGGGCACAGAAGTAGTAGGTTTTACCTTTGTAGTAAGTCTTTAGATCGGTAGCCTCCTCGTCCACTTCCATACTGGGAGCAAAGATGGGTGAATTGAATCTTTGCGACTTTTGGGAATTAGATTCCCCTTGACAGATGGGATCTTTCGCCATTTTTAAACACCTCTATGTGTGTATATGTTACTTATAATACATTGCATTTTCGGTTTACAATTGTAAGATAATTAAAAATTATTTTTACAAACGTAAATTATTTCTAGTACTAAGCCTACACTATACCATGGAATTGAGTGAAACACAGGCCAATATACTTGGAGTTCTTCAGGAAGATGCCCGGGTATCTATGCGCACCCTGGCCAATAAGGTCGATGTCAGCACACCGACGGCCAGCAGCACGGTGAAGGACTTGGAGGATATGGGAGTCATCAGGGGATATCTGACTTTACTGGACACCAGGAAGTTAGGGATTCACACATTCTACCTTCGCATCGAAGCGGACCTGGATATATCGGACAGTGTAGTAGAGAGTATGATCGCCATTAACGAAGTGCATAAATTGGGTGAATTGGAAGGTGGTGCGCTCTTCGCGGTGGTTAAAGTCCCCTCGTTGGACGTGCTGGATGACGTAATGAAATGTTTGAAGAAAACTGAAGGCGTGGAAAAACTAAAAGTATCAAGGGTTACCAAGGAGTTCAAATCATCTGGCACGATAACTCCGGACGCTCTCACGGATTTAAGCATCGACTGTTTCTACTGCAAGAAGAAAATAGCGGGAAGTCCGGTAAAGCTCGAGCTGGACCATAGAAAGCACTATCTTTGCTGCGGTGTATGTGCATCGGAATACGAGGCAAAGTACAATAGACTGAAGGAAAAGGCCGGTGCCCCCGATTAGGATATGATACCGTAACTATTCGGCCTTCTGCCTTGCGACGATGGTAAGAACTAGACCGATGAAACCAAGTCCTATACCGGCGATAAAGTTGCCTGCGGGATCATCACCCATAAAGGTCACTATCAGGAATATGATCAATCCTATGATACCCAAACCCGCTCCGATGGTTATCAGTATCTTGCCGACGGAAACGGACTCACGGCGTACCATAAGACCGCCTAATATTACAACAAGGCCACCTAGTGCACCGATCAACACAAGCACCTGGAATACTATCCCAAGGGATTCCATGCCTGTTACATCTATGGCCAGTTCCCCCAGTGCCTTCCATGCTGCCGCGCCGGTAATACCTGCAAGAAGCATGAGAACACCACCTATTATAGCTATCAATCCTGCATTTTCATTATTACTACCCATATGTGATCACGAACTATGAAAAATAATATACTAATTAAACATTTCTTATTGAAACGGGCAATCTAAGATCTTCGGTATATTTGCGTATCTTTTACTAGATTTCGAGGGAAAAGGTTAAATCCATTAAAAACATAGTATGCTATATAATATGGATTCCACGACTGCTACACTGATAATGGGCGGAGCACTAATATCAACTGCTATCGCCATCTGGGTTGTATGGGCATATTTTGAGCGTACTAAACCGATGAGAATCAAAAAGGCACATGAGGGTAACGTTCTTGATTCAAAGGATGAAGCTCACAATACAGTGGTCTCTACAAAGAGTATAATTAGTGTGATGAGGACACGGGGTGTTGATGTCGACAGTTCTGAAATTATAATCCAACGAGCTGAAATTGCACTTGAAGCGGGAGATTACAAAAAAGCAAAGAGACTTGCAGAAGAGGCAAAGGAAGAATTAGACGATGCCAAAATAAAACCTCAACCGGCCAGACCAGTACTTAAAAAAGCTGATAAAAAAGACGTAGAATATGAGAGTGCTTTTGATGATCTGGTAAAGTTAGAAAAAGAGTTAAAAGAAGATGACTTAAGTAAACAAAAAGAATTCATCGAAGAGAAAGAGAAGATACGTGTCCTGCCTGATAACTATTTGGAATCAAAGTTTGAAATAGGGGTGGCAAAAAAGTTAGTAGAGGAACGGGGAAACCACGAATCAATAAAATTGTTGCAGATGGCGGAGAACCATTTCGAGAATGAAGATTACACCGGCGCTTTGAAGTACGCGATAAAAACTAAAAAATCAATAGATGAAAAGGAGGCCGGCCTATTGGCCGCCCAGAAGTTAGACAGGGTTAAACAGGAGTCTACCGCTATAGAAAAAGAGCAGGTTAGTCCAACGAGTTATGATGTAGTAACCGGCGATGATTTCCCTTCTTGTCCGGAGTGTGGAAACAAAGTGGACGGAACTGATAAGTTCTGTAACCAGTGTGGTGGTAAATTGGAGTTCAAGGCAAAATGTCCTGAATGTGGTGTCGACGTATCACCTTCACACCAGTTTTGTTCAAAATGCGGAGCGGATATGACATCAACCGTTTTCGAGTGTCCGGAATGCGGATATGAAATAGAAGAAGATTCAAACTTTTGTCCGGGATGCGGTATAGAATTTGAGGATTAACATCTACAATATACCTTCTTCTATGAGATGATCAACTATAGATGAGATATCTTCCGGTGTTATATTTTCAACTCTTTTATCTCCAAAGGGAACACCATTTTTTAACTCTATATCGAACCCGTATTCAAGAGCATTTTTTATCTTTTTACGTCTGTAATTGAACAGTTCTCTTACAACACCGGCGAATAGTTGCGGATGTTTTAGTTCAAATGATGGTTTAGATGGCTTTATCATTACCACGGAAGCGTCCACCGCCGGCGGTGGAAAAAAACAGTTCCTCGACACATTGAATAATCGTTTAACCTTTGCCTTTGTAGATATCATAACGGATAGACGGGAATATTCTTTATCACCTACTTTTGCAACCATACGTCTTGCGTATTCTTTTTGATACATCAATACCCCCAAGTCGAAGTCTTCATCCAATAAGTTAAAGGTCAGTGGTGACGAGATGTTAAAAGGTATGTTAGACACTATTTTATCAAAGGATGGTATGTCTACGTCCAAAACGTCTCCGTGGATAATTTGGAGTTTTTCTTCATCACAGTAGATCTCTCTGAGGTGATCTACGAACATATTGTCCTTCTCGATGACTACGGTACGGGCGGCTTTTTTGATGATCTTTTCAGTGAGCATACCGAGACCCGGCCCTATTTCAAGTACGGTCTCGTTTGATTTTATATCTGCCGCCTCTACCTGTCTTTCTGCTATATAATCGTCTATCAGAAAATGCTGGCCCATACGTTTTAGCGGTGCCGCGTTTAAACTTCTTAACCTCTTCTTTATATCTCTCATCTACCCCTACCTAGATATGGTTCCGGCGGAGAATAAAGAACTGATATGTATTGAATTATTTATCCTTAATCAATACTTATGTTCTCCATCACAACTACATCTTTTACCGCTCTCATGCCTTCGAAGGGTAGCACCAATCGTCCTTCGGCATCCGTATCAAATAGTCTCGGCTCGATATCTTCCGCTGCGGTTACCAATACGTGTATTACAACTCCCGTCTTGGTGTTGACCACGAAATTGTCTATCATTCCGAGTATTTGACCGTCATTCGTCATTACCGTCTTTCCACGCATCTCGGTCACGAACATCTTCATACTGTTTGCCTCCATATATTACTATATTTTTATCACCGGTATAGACCAACCCCATTATAACCTTTCTTCTTACGGAAGGTCTTTTCCATGAGTTTTTCTATATCTTCATACATACTGATGGTTTCTTCATCGATTGAGGGTGATACAACTTCTAGGGCTTTTGTGAAATGCGGCATAGATACTTTCTTCTTACCTTCCTTGATGGCTTGCATACCCGCCTCCCTGCAAAGCGATTCGATATCTGCTCCCACAAAGGATTCGGTTTTAATTACTAATTTAGAGAATTCGATTCCTTTTTCAAGCGGCATATCCTTTGTGTGCACCTTGAATATTTCCTTTCTTTCCTCTTCATTGGGGATCGGTACAGCCATTCTCTGGTCAAATCGACCCCCTCTGAGGAGGGCACAGTCCACCCTATCCGGACGATTGGTCGCCCCCAGGATAACTATTCTGCTTGTGTCTATTCCGTCCAGACTGGTTAGGAGTTGGTTGACAACCCTGTCCGTTACACTTGTATATTCTTCGTTTCCCCTTTCGGGTGCTAAAGCATCCAACTCGTCCAGGAATACTATTGAAGGCGATGCCTGTCTTGCCTTTTTAAATATCTCTCTTATGGCCTTCTCACTTTCTCCCACCCATTTAGATAGTATCTCGGGTCCGTTGACAGATATGAAGTTTGCCTCGCATTCATGGGCGACCGCATGTGCTAGAAGTGTCTTACCCGTGCCCGGAGGGCCGTAAAGTAGTATTCCCTTAGGTGGAGATATTCCCATCTCATCAAAGGACCACGGTTCGGTGATCGGACGTTGAACCGAGTCGATTAAACGCTCTTTTATATCTTTTAAACCACCAACTTTCTCCCAGGACACCTCCGGAACTTCCACCATTATCTCCCTCAGGCTGCTGGGTTCTATATCCCTTAGGGCGTTGATAAAATCTTGCTGTCGGACCTCCATCTTCTCTAATACATCTCTAGGTATCGGTTCGCCCAAGTTAAATTCCGGAATATATCTTCTCAGAGCCCGCATCGCCGCTTCCTTTGCCAGCGACTCCAGATCGGCGCCGGCGAAACCATGGGTCATTGAGGCGAATCCGTCAAGGTCCACATCTTCGGCTAGGGGCATGCCTCTTGTGTGTATTAGCAATATATCCTTCCTTCCATCCCTATCCGGTAATCCTATCTCTATCTCTCTGTCAAATCTCCCCGGGCGTCTGAGGGCTTGGTCTATGGCATCTATCCTGTTGGTTGCCGCAATAACGATTGTCTCTCCTCTTTGGGTCAATCCGTCCATGAGTGTTAGAAGCTGTGCTACAACCCTTCGCTCGACCTCTCCCTTCACGTCGTCTCTCTTGGGTGCTATGGAATCCAGTTCGTCGATGAATATTATTGACGGCGAATGTTCCTTCGCCTCTTCGAACTTTTCCCTTAATTTTCCTTCGCTCTGTCCGTAATACTTCGACATGATTTCCGGACCTTGAACTGAATAAAAGCTGGCCCCGGATTCGTTGGCCACCGCCTTCGCTATCCAAGTTTTTCCAGTGCCAGGAGGGCCGTGAAGAAGTACACCCTTTGGCGGTTCGATGCCCAATCTTTTAAAGAGGTCCGGGTGCCTAAGCGGGAGCTCTATCATCTCCTTCACCCTCTGCAACTCTTCATCGAGACCGCCGACATCTTCGTAGGTTACCGTGGTAGCGCTGATCATCTCCTTTTCCTTAACAGGCTCTTCTTTAACCACTATCTCAGTGTCTTCAGTGACCATCAGGGGTTCTTGGGGGAATGTGGATGTCACCTTAAATGGTACGTTACCTCCCATAAGGGATATGCCGGGGATTACGATTGCATCTCCTGTCATTATAGGCCGCTTCATCAATCTTTTACGAACAAAAGTGTCTATATACTCGCCGAACCTCAGTATGTTCCCCTCTTCGATCAACGGGGCGATAACGATCTTCTTAGCCGGTTTCAAATCTATTTTTGATACCTCAACCCTATCGTTGACCGATACCTTTGCGTTCTTTCTTACCAGTCCGTCTATACAGATGATACCTTTTCCCTCTTCCTCCTGTGAAAGTCTGAATACCTTTGCTACAGTTTCTCTTTCTCCTTTGATCTTTACGGCATCGCCTAATTCAACATCCAATTCCAGCCTTGTTTTTGGGCCCAGTCTCGCCCGACTCCTTCCTACATCTTCCTGGGGAGCCGCCATCACCGTTAAGATTAATTTCTTTGCCATTTGATCCGATATCGGTAAGTGCGACATACGTTATTAAATGTTTGTGGACGTAGGGCTCTTTACGTGCCGATAGTTCTTTCTATTACTTCCGAAGCAGTGTTGCCGTTAACATCTTCCATAAAAACTTCGAAAATGTATTCGTTAGTTCGTGCGGTAACATTTTCGAATACTATCCTGTAAGTGTGTTCATCGACCAGTCTCATCTGATAATAATTTCCCTGAAATTCTATGTTTACACTATCATGTTTTACTCCCACGTTATCCGTTATCTTTGCAGTCACGTTAATCGTGTAGGTCTCTCCGTTGATCAAATCCACTTCTTCTATGGGTTCCCACGTGTTGTTTTCTTGATCCGTCAGCACACCGATTCTGAACCGATTGAGGGTGGGGTCTGTAAAATCGCTGAAAGGAGGGTTCATCAGTATTATCCATACTATCAACCAGGTGAAGAAGAACATGGCCCAATTCATTGCATACTCCTTTTTACCGAATTTTTCTAGGTCTATCTTCAGTTGCTTGTGGATAGGGCCTAAAAGGTATATCCCTAGGAAGAAAATCAAAAAACCCAGGGTCCATTCCATGGTGAACTCGAATATCTTAAAAGAGATGTAGGAAAAGACAGGTGCGATCGCTATGGTGATAAGAACGGATTTGCCTTTGTTGATCTCGTCCTTCATGTACTCTACCCTGTCAAACTCTGGGAATGAAAAATCTTCATCTTCTTCTTTGTCTTCCTTCTTTCTCTTCTTTGACATCTTGGTAAGGGAGTTATACTTGATATTTATAAAGTTTCGTGTTGAGAACTTACCGTTTCCAGTAGTTTCTTCGCGTCCTTCCTAAATTCCTCAAGTGTTCCCTCGTTAACCAGCATAATATCGGCCCTTGCTATCAGACTGCCCAACCCCCAACGCAGCTCCCTCTCGTCCCTTCTATCGAATTCCGCTCTTGTACCTGGTGCATCGTCCCGTGCTCTATCCTGCAATCTCTCGAATCTGGTCACCGGAGATGCGTGGACCGCCACTACCATAAGTTCAGTACCGAGACTATTTTTGAAACGGTCAACTTCATCATAGCTTCTCACACCGTCGATTACTGAGTTCGAGTCCGTCAATCGTTCCAAAGTTCTCTCTGCCCAGATGGCGGGGTGGTGTTTTTTTCGTTCCAGACCGGCGAAGTTTCCTATGTTCCTGTCGTCACCGGGAATACCTTCTTTACGTGCATAATCCCGGACGACATCTCCCATACGGATTACATCGTATCCCAACTCGATAACTGCCTTTAGGAACTCTTCTTTACCGCAGCCCGGCATACCTGTGAGCAGTATGGTAGTCATGTTATCAGTGCGAAAACTCTCTCCAGTCCAGTCCCACCGTTCTCTTCCTCAATTTCAACACGGGGGGTATTTTCCTTTTGTGCGCGCTCTTTACGACCATCTCTTTGATTTTATGAATATCTTCTTCCGCCATACCCGTCCTTTTAGCTATTTCTTCTACTGAAGCAAGACTTTCCAAACCTTTTAACACGCTGTCCAACTCTTCGTAGCCGTATCCCAGCTCTTTTTCGTCTGTCTGGCCCTCCCACAAGCCGGCTCGTGGGGGTTTTTGGCGGAATCTTTCCGGAACGTCGATGTGTTCCGCAAGTGCATCAAGATCGCTCTTGAAGATGTCGCCTATCGGGAGAAAATCCGCTGCGCTGTCACCGTATTTTGTGGTATATCCCGTCAGTAGCTCACTCTTATTTGACGTCCCTACAACCAGAAAATTTTTGACGTTCGCATGATAGTATTCAAGGCACATCCTTATCCGTGCCTTGAGGTTAGCAATTGCTATTTTATCATCCGCATCCGCAGCGAAGGATTCCAGTATGTTGTTTATGTCTATTACCTCGTAGGGTACGTCCCACTTTTCGGCAAGCCATTTTGCATCTTCGGTATCTTTATCGGGAGTTGCACTTTCGGGCATTATCAGGCAGTACACCTGTTTTGGTGATAAGGCGTCGAGGCACAGTTTAAGGATTACCGCAGAGTCAAGACCGCCACTGAGGCCTAGAACCACTCCTTTGGCGCCTGTTTTATCCACCTTATCACGGATGAATTCTTTGATTATCACTATCTGCTCGTCGATGGTATCGTCAAAGGCTTTCATGATACTACATTAAAGACAGCGGATATTATATTTGTGGTGATGTAGGACGAAATTTAAAATGAATTCATTCTGTTTGCGGCGGGTCCGCATCTTCGAGTTCTAAGTCTTCTTCACCCATATCCACGCCCGTGTCCACGGTGAAGCTGCTTGTGTCCGTGGCTTCGTTTCCATCGGTATCCACCGCCCTCACGGATATATCTATCGAAGGTGTGATGAGTATCATCACCAATGTTTATCCAGTCGCCGTCGTTCAGATGTATCTCATAGTGTGATAAAGTATCATGAATATGGTTTTTCATATATCTACGAAGCTACCGAGAAATACCTTTGTCGTAGATACAAATTATATGCCGTCGTGTTTTTCGGGTCCTTTGTCGTATTTACTCTAGCTATGTTGAACGGCTCGCTCCAAAAGCTAGATGACGCTGCATTCTATTATATATATGGGGCGGGGGGCGATTGGGCCAGAGTGATCGCTTTCATGGGAAGTACACGGATAATTTTAAGTCTGTCTCTTAGTTTACTTTTTATATTGGCTGTCAAAAAAGAGATGATAAAAGCCTTCTTTGTCTTTTTGGCTCTGTCTATATCATTCGTCACTTATCAAATGATAAAGGAATCGATGGCAAGACCTAGACCGGAGCTTAGCGAAACAGTCCACAGGAGCTTACCCTTTTTATCCGAATATTCCTATCCGAGCGGTCATACGATAGGAACTGTAATTTTTTTCGCAAGTCTTTGTATTTTCATTTTAAATATATCCGAAAGCCAACCTTCGCAGAAAAATTGATACTTACTATCAAAAAAAAGCGAGGGGCACGAAAAAAACCTGGGAATCATGCCTTTTACCAGCGAACTCAAAGGTGTGTTGCAAACATCCCAAAAAGGTTAAAAACGCATCTATCTATGGGGTGTTTCCCTGGAGATATATCGATGAAAGAGTACACCAATGCAGAAATCAAACAAAAGTTCAAGGAATACTTCGAGGAAGAACGATACCCTGAGCTAGTGAAGATAGCAGACAACTATCCCGACGAGATGTCCATCAACATTTTTTACGAAGATATGATACTGTATTTTGGAGACGATTTCCCGGCCTATGTATTGAACCATCCGAAGCGAGCCTTCGCCCAGGGGGAGGAATCTATCTCAGAAATTCTAGGCAAACCGTACGAAAATGTTCACATCTTTATCAGGATTCAAAAACTGCCTGAAGCAGCCAATAGATCGATACGTGATATACGTGCGGAGGATTTGATGAAATTCATCACGATAGACGGCCTGGTAAGGAAAGTAACCGAGGTACGCCCTCGCCTATCAGTAGCGGCTTTCAAATGCGTGCGATGTGACGAAATCACACGTATTGAACAAGAAGGAGGAAATATCGAAGGCCCACATGAATGTGCCGGATGCGGTAAATCCGCCCAGAAGACAAGGTTCTTCCTAAGGTTAGAGGAATCGCTCTTCACGGATTATCAGAATCTGGAGGTGCAGGAGAGCCCCGAGGGTCTTCGCGGCGGCGACCAGCCCCAGCGGCTGAAGGGGTGGGTAGAGGAGGATCTCGTGGGAAAAATATCTCCGGGTGACCGGATAACCATAAACGGCATACTTGATGGAGAACCTAAATCGGGAAAGGGAGGCGGCGATTCAAGGACATATAACATATTCATACGTGTGAACAGCATAGAGATAAGGCAATACGAGTACGAAGAAGTCGAACTTTCCGAGGAGGACAAGGAAGCTATAGAGGAGGCCGCTAAGGATGAAAAGGTATTCAACAAGATCGTAGATTCTATCTCACCGACCCTATTCGGTTTAAGAGAGGAAAAGATGGGACTGGCACTTCAGCTGTTCGGAGGGGTTAGAAAGACCATGCCGGACGGGCAGAAGATAAGGGGTGATATACATGTATTACTGGTAGGGGACCCCGGAACGGCAAAGAGTATGTTACTAAGGTACATATCAGACCTCTCACCCAGAGGTATGTATGCCTCGGGGAGAGGCTCTACAGGAGCGGGTCTCACAGCGGCGGCCATCAGGGAAGAGGTGATGGGTGAGAGCAGATGGATATTGGAAGCAGGAACCCTAGTACTTGCGGATAAAGGTATTGCCGCAGTGGACGAGTTAGATAAGATGAGGAGCGAAGATAGGAGTTCAATGCACGAGGCGATGGAACAACAGACAATATCCATAGCCAAAGCCGGCATAAATGCAAGGTTGAACTCGAGATGTGCTCTACTCGGTGCCGCCAACCCCAGATACGGGCGTTTCGAACCCCACGAGAATATATCGCAGCAGATCAACCTTCCACCGCCTCTCATATCAAGGTTCGATCTAATTTTTGCATTGAAGGACGTACCCAACAAAGAAGACGACAGGAACATAGCGGTACACATTCTTTCCGCCCATAGGGAAGGTGAAAGGATGATGGGCGACGATAGATACGAACCGGATGAGATGTTGAAACCTAAATTTGAAAAGGAGTTTTTACGTAAATACGTGGCATACGCAAAACGGATTTATCCGGTGATGACAGAAGAGAGCATAGATCGGATGCGAGAATTTTATCTTCAAATACGGGGCGAGGGCGAAGAAGGAGACTCTATACCCATAACCGCAAGACAACTGGAGTCTCTGGTTCGCCTTTCTGAAGCAAGTGCACGTGCACATTTGAGAGATACCATAACTACGGTCGATGCTGAAAGGGCGATCAATGTTACCAAACATTTTCTTAATAAGGTTGCCTACACTGAAAGGGGTTGGGATATTGACATGGTGGCCTCGGAGGTTTCACATTCCGAGAGGACAACACTGCACGAGATGAGAGAGATAATCAGGAGCCTCCAAAATATTCACGAAGGTGGTGTGCCCAAGGAAGATATTATTAAGGATGCCGAAGAGAAAGGTATATCTAGAGAAAAAGCAGTCAAGGAACTGAAGCGAATGAGAAAAAACGGACAGATATATGAACCAGTACACGACAAATATAAATTGAGCTGACCGGGATGTGTTAAAATATATATCAGCTATAAGGTATACTTGCAAGGCGAAGAAATACTCTTAGCAGCCTGCGACAAAGACCTATTAGGTAAAAAATTCAAAAAGGGTGAGATATGTCTTTCGGTGAAAAGATCATTCTATCAAGGAGAAACAACCGATGGAAAAGGGCTTAACATTCAGATTATGAGAAGTACTATTGCCAATCTAGTGGGTGAAAGAACGGTGAATACCGCTATAGACAACGGTTTTGGAATGGAGGAAGATGTTCTATGGGTCGACGGTATCCCTCATCTTCAAATAGTTCGTATGTAAATATCTTATATGAATATGTTTTGCGTCGAGTGTGGTAAGGAACCGGAAAAGCTCTATGACAGCCTTTGTGAAGAGTGCTACGGTAAAAAATTGCAGGCCGAAATAGTCGAACATCTTGATATCGATGTGTGTACCTCGTGTTGGGCGGTCAGACAGGGGCACAGCTGGAAGGAACGACCAGACATGAAGTCCATAATGCTCGAAAGGATCGATAACGCGATCACCATCACTCCCGAGGTAAATAGATACTCCTTCCATGTTGATTTTATAGAAGAGGACCCCAGAAATTTTTTAGCTAGAATCGAGGTTGAACTCACCACCGACGAGATCAAAGTCCATAGTGAGCTATCTACACGAATAATACTAAAAAAAGTACAGTGTAAAACTTGCAGTCGAATACACGGAAATTATTACGAGGCGATTCTGCAGATAAGATCTAGTTTGCGCGAGATGAGCGAAGAACAAAAATCACTGGTAAAGG
>JAFDTZ010000023.1 GCA_019594305.1 Thermoplasmata archaeon | reverse complement strand
TCCACCTCTATGGGTATCTCATCTTCCCGGTACAGCTGATATCCCACCACTCCAGCGATTATCAGCACCGGCACCACGAATGCGGCGATTATCTTGGTATTTTCACTTTTCATTACGTTCACCTTCGGTACTTCTTACCCACATAAATACGCAACACTATTTAACGTTTTCTATAATATTATACTTCCTACTTAATATTATACTTCCTACTTAATAATATACTTCCTACTCCGGACAGATACGATCATAGGATTCCACCGGATAAGACTTACTGTTAAACCGTCTATTACATACGGGATCGGTCGATAAAAAATGTTTTTTACTGGGTTAATCGTCTCTATCATGTCAAAACAGATGAAAAAAGAGTGTTTTGCATACATTCTAAGAAGCTTTATATCACCTATATGTATCATATAACGCCTTATGGTTAAAGGATGGTCATTACAAAAGCACCTGACGGGTTCACTTTCCGACGCAATACTTGTGGAATGGAAGTATTTCAACGTTTGCGACGGAGATAACTTCTGCCTTTTCACATATTCCGTGGGCGACCCGAGAAACGTATCAGGAGTCGGCAAGGGTATCATCTGTGCCAGCGTATTTAACGATGGCGACTTCCATTCCGAAGTAATAAAGATACCGCTGGAGCAATGTAAATTATCTATGAACAAACCCGATGGAAAATTTGGCGGGTCGTCCATTAAACAAAAAGATGGAGTAATAAGGATAACCGGAAAAGGAGAAAAAATCAGCTGGAATCTTCTTTTCGAAGGTTTTACCGAGCGTTACATCGTCGACGGTTTCGATATACCCTCTTTGCTCTATCCGTATTCATGGTTGGACTGGATTTTGTTCTTCTGCGATGCTAATGTAAAGGGCTTCGTAAACATCCGAGAGATCGGTAGGGTCGACGTCCGGGGAAAAGGATACCATGACGGAAACGTAGGAAAGTGGATACCTTTTATTCCTCAATGGCAGGTATTCGGATATGAATCACACCCGGATGACGATGTAGACATAAGTGTGTCTTTGATGGAACTATATAACAAGAAAAATACGAAGGGGTATCTGCGTGTGACGGTAGACGACTCTCTTTACCGATTAGGCAAACAAGATTATTCCCTTCAAAACCTTTCGTGGACTTCAGACACTAAAAGTGGGATACGTGTGCCCACGAAAATAGAGTTAAAGGCAAATAAGGGTGACCTGAATTTACAGATCGTTTTAGATATGAAGGCCAACGACTCTCTTAAGATAAGCATGTCTCCTTTATTACCGGCACTGATAATAACCGAACAGTTCGGTCCTTGTGAAATAAAGATGAAACTAAAAGGCAGAACAATCATAAAAAACAATAGAGGGATGGGTGTGAACGAATACACCGCCAGAAAATATCTCTAGTCGTCTATGCACGGCTTAAACCACAAAAGACCGTTTTCGGAACACGTTATATCTATAATAACATTCAAGGATTTTATGTTTAAACCATATGCCAGAGCAGGTTCCCTACAGCAAACCATATAACATTCTGAGCAGTCGTAGGATTCCTGTATCTGCTCTATGGGGCAGCCGTGGTGTAAATGTCCGGTAGATGATATTGTCAACCCCATCCAGGGATAAACGGTATAGTCTTCATCAAGGCGCTCTAGGAATGCATCGGAGTTCAATATCCTGTATCCGCCGGATTTCAACCCCAACAATTTTTGTCCCGTAAGGACACGCTCTTCCTTGGACAGGGATAGGTCGTCAACACCGCAATAGGGGTAAAAAAAGTTGAACATCATCCCTGTAACCCTATCGGACAAAAATGCGCATATCTCTTCGAGACTATCAACATTGTCACGATTGATCGTTGTCCAGGATATCACTTTTCTTTTATTTAACTTATCTACGTTTTCCATCAACCTATGGAACGAGCCCTTCGTCCTCATCCTATCATGCATCTCGTTTAGACCGTCCACAGATATCCAAAACACATCCGGCTCGTACACATCCAAAGGATTCCAGCCGTTGGTGAAAAGCTCGGTTATCATACCCCGGGAATTCGCATGATCGATAAGTATCTGAAGGTCGTCCCTCATGGTGGGCTCGCCTCCTTCGAAAAGTGCGAATATACAGCCCCGGCGCCTTGCTTCGTCTATCAAGGACATCCACACCTTTGTTGATAATTCAGGGTCGTCGGGTTTGTACCATGCACAGTGTCGGCACCCCATGGGACATCTGTTAGTTACCTTTAATCCTACGCCGAGTGGGGCGCGACTACCAAACTTCCATTTCAATAGACGGTAAAGATAATACGGTTTGAATCTCCCAAGGAACAAGGAGGAAAAGCTGTTTGACATAGGCATCTTATCAAACTATCGGCCGCATATAAAAGATTTCCTTACGGGTAATGTACAATAGAGAACAAAAATGAATTATAGTACTTCCACATAAATCAGAGGTAGAGTTATGTCCAAAAAAGCTTATGATAAGGATTTTGAAGATGATAGTACCTTGGGTCTAATATCCAGGTTATTGAACCGCTTGATCGCATTTTTCGAAAAGGACCGTTTCAATCTGATAACCGCTTTCATCTTCATGATCATAATAGGCGTGGTAAGGTCTGTTGCAGAATCCCTTATCTTCGAATACCCGGTTTTTTCCATGTATCTTGTGGTCCAGCATACAGCATTCAATTTTCCCGTACTCGTAATGGGGGCCCTAATACTATCGATGGCTAGTGATACACCTTTACGTAAGGTCTACAACACCATTTTACCGGGTTTCGCCATCGTGATGCTTCCCCCTTTCATAGACTATTTTTTTCTGGGTTACTCAGGGGCCGAGCATGCGCATATCTATGCCTATTACGCCGCCGATGTGGAATTCATACATAAGATACCTGATCTCAACCCCTTCAATATGCTCTTCGCCGAGGAGATAAGCAGCGGTTTAAAAAGGATGGCGATATCCATAATGTTTCTTAGCGGGCTTTATGTAGCGGTCAAGGTCAGATTCATAGAATCTATCAAGCTACTTTTCCAAAGAAGGATCCGCCCCTTTTTGAGAAATATCTCTGCAATATTTTTCGGCGTTTTCGGTATAGTGGTCGTTATATGGTTTATCGGTGCAATAGTTCCCAGCGTGATAACCTTCGACCCCGGCGGTGTCGTAATCTTTGATTACTATACTATTCGGCCGACGGTATCACATTATCTATTTATAGAAAATTACGGTTTCACATATCCGGAGATAATAGGTACCGAAGTAGAATTGGGTCTCGCCGGGCGACTGGCCCAACAGCAGAGATCTCTTTTCATCACCATGTTCTTTTTCATATTGACCACATCGTTCATGATAATCTCCCTACAGATACAACACAAGGACCTTTTAAAGAAGATATTTGCCACCCTTAGACTACCCTTAGTACTGATAACGACTATTTCATCACTTTTAGGGGCGGCTGTACTCCATCTTACCGACCCAACCTTTGAAAACGGATGGGCGCTGGACCCCACGTATATACTACATATCCCCTACTTGTTTTACATAGGTGCCATGGGATTTTTGCTGGGATGTTTCGCCTCATACGTCCTCGAATATAACAAAGAGAACCCGAAACTTCCCAAGTGGGCATCAAAGAACATGGCTATCGTTTCCTTGCTGGCAGGAGGCTCCTTCGCCTTCCTGATGTGCCCGGGGACAAAATTCATTGTTTTCGTGATCGCCGTATTACTCATATATTTTACTTTCAGAAGGGGTACCATGATGCTTCCTCCTCTGGAATCCCTCACGCTCTCCTCCGCATGCGTGACCCTGTACTTCCTTGGGATTTTCACCCCTTCGATATGGAAGATAAGGGCCTGGAACACCACGATCGACTTGTCAAGAAGACCGTATATAAGTGGCTCTGTTATGCTCCTTGGATTGATAATTTTTCTTACCATTCTAATCGGTAATATGATACCCTATCTCATAGAACGGGGCGCTTTCACAAACAAAAATAGTCTGGGATTGATCGCCTTTTCCTTGGTCTTGATGCCACTGTTGATGTTCAATCAATTATGGGATATGCTCATATTCGGTGCACTGGGGGCGACTTCTTTTATGCTTACCGATGAAGATATACCTTTTGTTCCCTTGATGATATCTACCATCGGATTAATCTACATCGCATTACGGTTATGGGGGGCCGGCCTTCCTATGATATAACCTACCGATAGATAACACAAAAAACACCCTAAAATACAACTTTTCGAATACCGCAATATATATATACAACACCCAATCCTATTTATGTTGAAATTGGAAATAGTAGGAATCTTCATAGTATTACCATGTTAAGTTAAGATTGAACGTCTGATTGGATTCATAAATCACGCTAACCGATTTGAAAACCATTCAAAGCGAATGTAGTTCAGTAGCGCACAACGTGATTTTGAATATAAGGGTCCCACTGTTTTCAATATACTAATAAGAGGTGTAACAATATGGACATTGACCCAAGTACTACGAAATACCTGATCAAAACGAAACTCAAGGCCAACGGTGTGGTAGAGAAGCCCGATGTAGTTGGTGCTATATTCGGTCAGACCGAAGGACTCCTGGGGGACGAACTTGACCTTAGAGACCTCCAGAAAAGCGGCCGGATGGGCCGTATAGAAGTTGAAGTAAGCTCTTCCAAAGGTAAATCCACAGGAACAGTTCTCATTCCATCCAGCTTAGACTTGGTGGAAACATCAATCCTTGCGGCAGCTTTGGAGACCATCGATCGTGTAGGACCTTGCAGAGCGGAGATCAGTGTTGAAGAGATAAGAGATGTTAGAGAATCAAAACGGAGAACGATCGTCGAACGTGCAAAGAAACTCCTTTCCGAGGTGCTTCACGAGGGTGGTATGCCCATGAGCAATCTCTCGGAATCCGTGAGAGCTGAAGTACAGATGGAAGAGATAACCGATTTTGGTGACGCTAAGCTACCAGCGGGACCGAACGTTAGAGATTCCGATTCCATCATCATCGTGGAAGGACGCTCAGATGTACTTAACCTGCTTAAATATGGTATTAAAAATGCTATCGCTGTAGAGGGGACGGATATACCCAAGGGGATAAAACAACTTTCTCGTGAAAGAGTTACCACTGTTTTCGTGGACGGAGACAGAGGCGGCTCGCTTATCCTCAAGGAATTACTTGAAACCGCCGAAATAGACTATGTGGCTCAAGCTCCTGACAATACAGAAGTAGAGGAGATGACCCAAAAACAGATAATGAAGGCCCTCAGGAGCAAGATCCCCTTCGACCAATACGTAGAGATGTACGACATCGACGTGGGCAAGTTACCTGAGCAAAAAGGTAAGAAACAGCAGAAGCAGCCGGAAGTTAAGAAGGAGGTAGAAAAAAAAACTCCACCACCACCGGCTAAGCATCACAGATACTCTGATATACTGAACAACATAAAGGGAGAAAAAAAGGCCGTGCTCCTCGATAAAAACGGAAAAAAACTAAATGAAACATTGACAAGAGATATCACCGACGTACTGGACAGCGGGGAACACAACGCCGACACGGTAATATTCGACGGGATCATCACCCAAAGACTCGTGGACATCGCGGTCGATGCAGGTGTGAAAAAACTCGTCGCCCGTAGAGTCAGCAGTATCCCAAAATTACCTACCTCGATAGAACTTATCTCCTGGGACGATCTTAAGTAAAAACCCCTTTCCTTTCTTTTTTCTTACCAATGAGAATTTATTTATACCATATGTTTAACTCACAGTTTGTTTAATATGACTGACTATGTGTATTCTTTCGAAGAAGGCAACAAAGAGATGAAAGAGTTGTTGGGCGGCAAAGGTGCTAACCTGGCCCAGATGACTTCCATCGGCCTTGAGGTTCCACCCGGTTTCACCGTGACTACCACTGCATGCCTTAAATATCTGGAAGAAGAACGTCTTATACCGGATATAGAAGAGCAGATGCGAGAAGAGATGGAGGAATTGGAAGAGAAAACAGGAAAAAAATTTGGTTCACCAAGTGACCCTTTACTTGTCTCCGTTCGCTCCGGTGCGGTTTTTTCGATGCCCGGTATGATGGATACCGTGCTGAATCTGGGGTTAAATGACAAAACTATAGAGGGACTCATAGAACAAACGGACGAGCGATTCGCCTATGATAGTTATCGGCGTTTTATCAACATGTTCGGTGACGTAGTAAGGGGTATATCCCATTCGAAGTTCGAGAAGATAATGGATGATATCAAAGAAAAGGCAGGCGTTGAAAAAGATATCGAACTGAGTGCTCGAGAGCTTAAAGAGGTAACAAAGAGATACAAAGAATTGGTGGGTGACATCCCTTCGAATCCATGGAAGCAGTTGATGGACGCTACCAAAGCGGTCTTCGCATCATGGAACAATAAACGCGCCATAAAGTACCGTGAATTACACGACCTACCCCATGATATGGGTACCGCTGTTAACGTTCAAACCATGGTCTTCGGTAACACAAGTGATAATTCGGGGAGTGGTGTAGCTTTCACCCGAAATCCGTCGACGGGTGAAAACAAGATGTACGGTGAATTCCTGATGAACGCACAAGGGGAGGACGTGGTCGCAGGTATACGCACACCGCTTCAGCTTGAAGAATTGAAAGAGATATTACCGGAGATATATTCACAATTGAACTATGTCTGTAAGGTTCTGGAAAAGGAATACCGGGATATGCAGGACCTGGAATTCACCATCGAAGAAGGAAAACTTTACATATTGCAAACCAGAGATGGGAAAAGAACTCCCAACGCAGCGGTAAAGATAGCCTACGACATGGCCAAAGAGAATCAGATAACCAAGGAAACCGCGATAACACGTATAACTGGTGAGCAGATAGAAAAATTACTACACAAACAGGTGGACCCTGATGCAGACGTAGAGAAGATTACAAAAGGTCTTAACGCCTCTCCCGGTGCCGCATCAGGAGCAGTCGTATTCGATACCGATGAAGCGGCAAAGAGGGGTGATGAAGGTGAAAAGGTCATACTGGTCAGACGGGAGACCACCCCCGAAGATATCCATGGATTGGCTGCCTCGCAAGGAGTACTAACAAGCAGAGGAGGTATGACCTCTCATGCGGCGGTGGTTGCAAGAGGTATGGGGCAGCCATGCGTTGCCGGTGCGGAAGATATCTCGATAGATCTGGAAAAGGAACAATTTACTACCGGGGGAAAGGTGGTAAAAAAAGATGATATAATAACCATCAACGGTACAACCGGTGATGTCATCCTTGGAGAGGCACCGCTGATAGAACCGGACTTCTCTATCGAGTTCCAAGAGATATTATGCTGGGCGGATGAGATAAGGGAATTGGGCGTTTGGACAAACGCGGATACGCCTGAAGATGCCAGGAAGGCCATCGAGTATGGTGCCCAGGGCATCGGTCTATGCAGAACAGAACACATGTTCTTTCATCCTGAAAGATTAAACGCCGTCCAGGAGATGATACTTGCTAAAGACGACGAAGCAAGGGATAGGGCTATAACAAAGCTAATGCCTATGCAAAAGGAAGACTTCAAAGAACTCTTTGAGGTGATGGATGGCTATCCCATAATAATCAGACTTCTGGACCCACCGCTTCACGAGTTTGTACCAAAGGATAAAGAGACACAAAGCGAGCTCGCCGATGCTCTGGGTGTTCCATTGGATAGAATTGTCGAACGTGTGAAAAGATTGGAAGAGTCGAACCCCATGCTGGGGCATAGGGGATGTCGATTGGGTATTTCCTATCCGTCCATCTACAAGATGCAGGTCAGAGCGATACTTGAGGCTGCGGTGGAAGTGAAAAACGCCGGGCATGATGTGAAGCCACGGATAATGATACCTCTTATCGGTAATGTAAAGGAGCTTGAACTGATAAAAGACGAAATCGTCACACCCGTGGCAGAGGCCGTTTTCTCGGATAAAAAATCAGATGTGGATTACAAGCTAGGCACCATGATAGAGATACCAAGGGCCGCGATAACAGCAGACGAAATAGCTGAAGTGGCTGAGTTCTTCTCCTTCGGTACAAATGACCTTACACAGATGACCCTTGGTTTCAGTAGGGATGATGTAGGTACCTTCGTACCGAATTACATACAAAAGGGCATACTAGCCCAAGATCCATTCTACGCGCTTGATCAGCAGGGTGTCGGACCTCTTATAGAGATGGCAACCGATAGGGGAAGGAAGACTCGTAAAGGGATAAGTATAGGTATATGCGGTGAACACGGCGGTGAACCTTCATCGGTTAAATTTTCATACCGGGCGGGGCTCGATTATGTTAGCTGCTCGCCCTACAGGGTACCCATCGCCAGGATAGCGGCGGCCCAGGCAAAGATAGAGTCGCAGGAGAAAACGGGATAACCTACCTTTTTAACTTCTGAAACCGAACATGGGTTTTAACGTAGCCTATGTTCTCGTAGAACCTTCTTGTATCAGGATTTTCCATGTTGAGATGAACAGAAGGGGTAGTATCCTCCGGTACTACCCGCTCCATGAGTTCATGGCCTAAGCCTTGACGGCGAAGATCAGATTCTACCGCCAGATGGGCGACATGAAACTTTTTGAAGAATGGTGTGTATACTCCTACTACCGCACCTATCATCTTGTTGTCTTTGTACGCGCCTATGGCTCGCCCGTTATCAAAACAGTATATGACGTCTTCCCGTAATTCATCTATGGATATGTATTTACAAAGATGACGGTAAAGAAGGTCGATATAATCCTCTATCTTTTCCCTTTCATCCTTGTGTGCGTTTACGTATCTGATCATCCTTCATCCACCGTTAGGAACAACTCCTCTATTCTGTCCACTACCTCACCGGCACCGTGAACCAGTACGTCGACTGCAGGAACGTCGTATTCCCTTTCATATCTCTCCTTCCACTCATCCGGATCGACTCCGTTCTCATGGTTGATAGTGATGGCAAATATTGTGTCGGGATAAAAGAATTCTACTATATCCCACTCTCTCTGCAAGTTAGGTGGCGGATAGTTCGGAAAACCATCCAGTTCCGTTCTACCCGGGGCGTGCTGTATTATGACGCCGTGGGGTTCGGCACCCTTCAAGAGTGCCAAGGGTACTCCTCCCTGGGGTATCGAAATGGCCGCCTGGCCCTCGATTATCACTATATCGACGTCCTGGGATGCCTTCCATACCTCGTGCTCCAATTCACCTGCGAGAAAATCTCCTTTGACGGCATCCAGTGGCGTACCGTATCTTGCACCCTGCATAAGTCCGGTCTGACCCGTGGCGACAAAGTTGTAACGGTACCCTCGCCTACCCAGTTCCTTGCATATTTCCAGTGAAGTGGTCCGTTTACCTATGGCACAGTCGGTACCCACCAAAACTATCCTTGGAGGTAGGTCTTTATCCTTTAATTTACCGACAGGCATACGTTTGGCATCTGACGGCTTTCTAGTATCCCATATATCAACGCCGCATTCTCTGGCAATTTTGACGAACTCCTCGTTCTCTGAAAGGTAATCATGAGTGCCGGTTACCAGACTCATGCCGTATCTCATGGCATCAAAAAATATTTCCTTGATTTCAAAGGGGAATACTCCGCAGTCACGGGCGATCCCATTTATAAATGCACGCGGTTTTTTTTCAACACCGCCGAGTGCCTCTTCGGTACTGGAAAATATCGGTATTTTACTTTTTACATCGGGCAGCACCTCATGGACATAATCTTCCTCTCTAGTGCTGTCTATGACTCCGATTATTTCGTACTTCTCGGAGAAACGAACAAGACCGTTTGCGGTCTTACCGTCCAACGTACCAAACTCGCCTTCTACATATATCAACGCTGGTATCTTTTCATCTATTCCGAACATCTTTAACACCCGAGGTTAGTATCATTACATGTGGTCCTCCATTGTCCGTCTTATCATTTAAATATTTTTCTAACACGCCCAAAGTCGCCGCGGAGACCGGCATGGGTGTGATACCTTCGGCCTCCCGCACCAATTTTTGATAATGCAACAGTTCTTCATCGCTCAACCCGACAGCGATACCGTCGGTATCGTAAATCGCGTTAACCGCTTCCTGCCCGTCGTAAGCGTGCCAGTTCAAAAGAGGCTCGTTTACCTCGGTTTCAACTATTTCATCCGGCGAAAGCTCTATTATCTCTGTCATACCACGAGATATCGTCTCGATAACAGCGTTGTTTCCACGACTCGAGGCACCCAGCATATGAGGTATGGCCTCGGACCGATGTTTTCTCCACAAAAGTCTGTATCCGAGGTGTATGCCTGCCAGGGTCGTTCCGTTGCCAACCGGAACGGATATTGTCTCAGGGGGTTTCTCAAGTTCGTTCTGTATCTCTTCCGCTATATCAACGTAGGCGACCAAGGATGTAGGGGTGTTCTTTTTACCGGGATTCGCATCGTACCAACCCCTTTCCTCTGCGTATCTTCTGCTCTCCAACACTGATTCCTCGTAACCGCCCTCTACCAGATATATCTCTGCTCCATACCCCTTGATTTTATCTACCATCTCACCCGTGTACTTTTTCGGTATGAACACTTTGCAGTCGAGATCGGACTTACAGGCTACGAAGCTCATCGCCAAGGCATAGTTACCACATGATCCAACGGTGATGGTGTCGTGCCCCCTGATTATGGCATCATCTACGTGTTGTATCGCAAGGCGGTCCTTATGGGTGCCGGTAGGGTTCTCACCTTCGAGTTTCAGATATATCTCTTTGGTTCTCAAAATAGCTTCCAACCCATGGGCACGTACAAGGGAGGTTTCGCCGATTCCATATGTCATATGTTATGGATATGAAGTTACTTCCTTATTAAAATTGATGTTTAAAAAAAAAGTGAAGAAAAAGGGGTTTGGGGTTTACTTGTATCCCTGGCAGTTGTCGCAGTACCAGCGGTTGTACTCACTGACGTAGCGCATGTTGCCGCTGCAATCGGGACACGGGCGTGCTTGTTGTTGTTGTGGTGGTGGTTGTTGTTGTTGTTGTTGGTATTGTTGTTGAGGTGGTTGATGGTATTGTCCGCCCATACCCATCTGCTGTTGCTGTTTCTTCTGTTCGACTTCTGACATATCGGGCCTAACCACAAACCATATGATCAGTCCGATTATACCTAGAAGCAATCCGACGATTAACCAGAGAACTGCGTTCTCATCGCGTTTCTTAGCGTCCTTGTACATCCAGATGGCTATTACTATCCAGATTACAGTTGGTATCAGCCATATCAGGCAGAAAGCCCCTGCGCACCATCCGGCCCAAAGACCATCGCCTTCGATTTGCATCAATATATCCATCGCGTTTATTGGGTTTATCATGGTTTATCACCATTTTTACTTCCTGCCTGCATTACGACAAGGGTATTTATAATTTTTCTTGAAATTTTGAAAATATCGACCGAATAAAGACTAATTTTGTGGTTTGACTGGCAGCAATAGGCTTTCCGAGTGTTTTTTCGAAAAAAAACGGGCCCAACCAAAAATCTTAGCAGATTTTTCGTTGCCCGTAAAAATGAATTTGGCGGGCCTGGAGGGATTCGAACCCCCGGCCGATCGGTGTCTCTCGTCCTCATACGAGAACGCTAAGAGCCGATCGCTCTACCTAGCTGAGCTACAGGCCCACGGAGGGAGGTTATCGATGAGTCAGATATAAACGTTTACCTCTCCAAAAATCTTTTATACCTTGCACGCACTAAAATAACCGTCACACGTAATGTCTGACGGGATGCACCATGGCCACTAAATTACCCAAATATCTCAGGGAAGATGAGATAAGGAAACTGTTAAACTCACCACCGCGAGAGAAGATAAGGGACCGATTGATACTGAGAATACTATACAAATGCGGTCTGAGGGTTTCCGAGCTTACAGAACTCCGTATCCAGGACATAGATCTGACAGAGTGTTTGATAACAGTAAGGGGTGGTAAGGGAGGTAAGGATAGAGTTGTTCCCGTGGATGCCGATACGCTAACGATGGTTGAATTCTATAAAGACGGAGCAGATGAGGGTGTACTGATAATGTCCGAAAGAGGCAGACCCATATCCACGAGGCAGGTTGAACGGCTGGTAAAAGATTACGCAAAAAAAGCAGGCATCAAGAAAAATGTTTATCCACATATGCTAAGACACACCTTCGCGGTTCACTGCTTAAAAGCAGGAATGAACCTTCGAAGCGTCCAGAAGATGCTCGGTCATTCGTCCTTGACCACAACACAAATATATTTAGATATAACTGGGGAAGATGTCAAGCGGGATTATGACGAACACCCGCTTCCGGCATAAGACGTACCATATACCAGAAGGTGTTCAAATGCAAAAAGATGTTTTAGATACAGTTGAAAGACTTAAAGAAGAGATGAAGGACTCCCTCATGGAGATGATAGCCATTCCGGCTATAGGACCGGATAACGATGGTGATGGAGAGACAAAAAGGGCTGAATTTATTATGGAACACATCAAAGATTTTGGATTCGACAGCGTGGAACGCTACGATGCCGAGGATGATAGAGTCCCTTCCGGTATACGACCCAACATAGTGGCTACGAAGAAAGGTAAAACCGATAGAAATGTTCTCATAATCGCCCATATCGATATAGTGCCCGAGGGAGACCTTGACCTTTGGGATACCGACCCCTATAAACCCGTGTTCAAAGATGGTAAGATATACGGACGGGGGTCGGAGGATAACGGACAAGAGGTCATTGCGGCACTGTATGCCGCCAAGGCGTTGACTCTTTCCGGTATCACACCAAAATACAACCTTAAGGTGATCTTGGTTTCGGACGAGGAAACGGGGAGTAAGTACGGTGTGAAACATATAGTTGATGAAGGGTTAGTATCTCAGAACGACATAGTTATAGTACCGGACCACAGCCAGGAGCGAGGAAAAAAGATAGAGACTGCAGAGAAATCCGGATTATGGGTTAAGATAGTGGTACACGGCAAACAGGGCCACGGAGCGGCCCCCGGTAGTGCCATCAACTCCAACCGTATAATGGCAAGATACCAGGCCGAGGTCGATGCCCTTCTCCATGAGGGGTTCACCCTTGAAAACCCACTATTCGCCCCGCCTGTGAGCACATTCGAACCCACAAAACGTGAGAAAAACGTACCCAACGTTAACACTATCCCGGGTAAGGAGGTTCAATACTTCGACTGCCGTGTTTTACCCGAGGTGCCCTTATCCGAGGTAAAATCTGTTTTCGAAGATACCGCCGAAGATATTTCTTTAGACACCGGAGCGGACATAGAAGTAGTTTATCTGGTTGATAAAAAATCGCCCCCGGGCACCCCGGAAGATGCGGAAGTGGTTTTAAAGTTAAAATCCGCTATAAAGAGTGTGACCGGAATCGATGCGGAGGTATGCGGTATCGGCGGAGGTACGGTGGCAGCACATTTTAGACAGAAGGGTATTCCGGCCGCCGTTTGGGCCACCAACGACTGTGTCCCCCATCAACCGAATGAGTATGCCGTTCTCGATTACATAGTAACCGACTGCAAAGTCTTTGTTTCACTGGTGACCGAGGATTAAAAGACGGTTATCTCATCTTTAAGCACGCTTTCGGTTATCCTGTCTAGATTATCCAAGGCCTCTTCGGTTATTACCTCCGCTGTCTTCAGGTTAGATGAATAATTCTTATTTTCTTTAGGAACGACCAACTGCACACTTGCTGCCTGGGGCTCGCTTATAGGCTTGCCTATCTGAGATACCAATCTGACAAATACGTCATGTATGTCGTCCTGTAGCTCGTCGTATATCTTGTGGGCTATTTGATTGGCGGCTATGTTGTATATCTTACCTACGTGGGTAACGGGATTTTTACCCGCGGCGGCTTCCATACTCATGGGTCTGAAAGGTGTTATCAGGCCGTTGGCCCGGTTACCCCTGCCCACTGAACCGTCGTCGCCGTTCTCCATGGACAACCCGGTTACCGTGAGGTAGTATACTCCTCTTTCATAATCATCCGCAGTATTTACCATCACCTTTACATCCCTGTCCGTATGGGATATCACATAATCGCCTACCCGATCCTTTAATTCCTCAATGACACTGATGTAATGATCGGCATCGGGTGTTAGTGTATCTACGATAGCGGCTGCTATGGTTAGGTCTATCTCATTCTCGATACGAGTAGCCATGACCTTTACATCCTGCCCTACCTCGGGGAGGTCTTTCTTCAAAGGACCATTGATGAATCTCTCCACTTCAAGGGCGGATGATTCCGTTTCGCTCAAAGGTGCGAAGGATACTCCGAATGAAGTATCGTTGGCCAGCCTATTCCTGGTGTCATATACCTCCCTCAGGTCTATGGAACCCTGGCCTATTCGGCAATCGAATGACACGTTATTATCGGGATCGAGGTGCGGGCAATTATCCTTTAAATAATCGTCCGCAGTTCTCAATGCCGTCGTTCTAAAGGGCAGTCTCTTATCGCCTACACGGGTCACGGCCCTTCCCACAAGCAATATAAACATGGGTTCGAGAACCATTCCACCACCGAATTCCGGCTCCGACTGACCACCGACTATCTGTACCTCATCGGTATTATGGTGAAGGATCCTATCGAATTCCTTTATGTACATTCTGCACAGATTCCTGCTGACTTCCTCGGCGATACCATCTGCTAAACTGTCCGGGTGTCCTATACCCTTTCTTTCGACTATCTCGATATGCTGTTTTTCGATAGGCGTTTCGTGAATTACTTCCGCTGCTATGTTTTTCGTCATGTGAACATCTCCTTTAAAACGACCAAACACTGGTCAATAGTGTACATCCGAAAAGGACGACACGATGGTGAAGAGTGAAGGTTATTAATAGTTTGTTGTCGCTATTATTCCTATCGGAATAAAAGATATATACTTGTAAGCTATGTGGACTATCATGTTAAGAGATCTAAAAGATGTAAGAAAGATTCGCAAGAATCTATCACTCACCCAGGCGGAGCTGGCCAAGATGGCCGATGTGAGTCAATCATTGATAGCTAAGATAGAATGTGGTAGTGCCACGCCCTCCTATGACAAGGGAAAGGCGATACTGGATGCCCTTGATAACGTTATCCGGAGTCGCGGTAGCGGACTCTGTGCCGGGGATATACACACCACCGATGTAATACATATAGACCCGGAAGACAAAGTAGGGACGGCACTTAAGTTGATGAAGGATAACGCAGTATCGCAGCTGCCGGTAATTCAAAACGACATAGTCATGGGTGGCTTGACGGAAAGGTGCTTGCTCAACCGCTTCGACAAGCTGGATAGGGAATGGACGGTCCGTGAAATAATGGAAGATCCATTTCCTATCATACCCGCAACGTCAAGCATAGAGCTTGTTAGAGAACTATTGTTGTACTATCCTTCGGTGCTGACCACCGTTGACGGAAATATAAAAGGTATAATAACCAAGGCGAACCTCCTGGAAGAGATACTGGACAATAGATAGTCTTTACATACCCCAGAAAGGTTTTTCTTCCTTCTTTATCTCCCGCACCTCGTCTAAAATTTGATTCTCATCGAAGTTTAACTTTATACCGCGTAATTTTCTCGCGTCTCCTTCCGGTATATTGATGTACAGGTCCTCTCCGCCTTTTATCTGCCTGCCCACGGTTACGCCGCTGATGGCAACGGCGACCTCTTCACCCTGCTCCGCCTTGTCCATGCTCTTATCGCCACTGCGTATGCTCTTGATGCTACCTACCACGCGGCCATCTTTTTTCATTAGTTGTTGATCTGCCTCTATCCTACCTCCGAGCACCCTGACACCAACTATTGCGGGCTTGCTCAATCGGAATATTTTGTCTTCTAATATGCGTAATTTACCAGGATGTATTATCTTATCCCTGCGCATATCCTCCAATTCTGTCTTTTTTTCCTTTATCCAATCTTCGTAATCCTCCACAAGTTGATACACTACTTCTCTTCTAAAAACTGTTACTTCTGTTTTTTCGAGATATTCTTCTGCGTCTGGCAGTAGGTTTACATTGAATGCTAGTACCACTCGGTAAAGAGGGTCGTTCAAAGTGGCGGCCTCGATGATATCCTTCTGAGCAACATCTCCGATCTTTGCACTACTAATAGGTATGTTACGATCTTTGAGTTCGGATGCTAACCCTTCTATTGACCCTATTGCATCTGCCCGAATTATCACCCCGAGTTCTTCCGTTTCTATGCTGGGATGACTTTCCTCCATTACGGCTTCTATGAGTTCAGCTCTGTCTCTACTTCCTATAACTTTTATCGGGGCTCCGGCCATGACTCCTTCCGCCTCGGGAGTTACTACCTTTATTCCGGCGGCGGCATATACCTCCTTTACCTCGTCGAAACGCTCCCTAGGGTCCCTTATCTCGTCAAGCGGTTTGGGCTTCAGCAGCGATTTAACTCTGGTTATCAATGGCAGATCATGGGTTCCGATCACCACCTCATCCCCCTTTCGGAATATTCCCTCATATACGATAGTATCCAGGGTGGTGCCAAGTCCCACCACCTCCTTTACCTCCAATATGGTACCCTCTCCCTCACCTTCCTCTACCGCTAACTCGCCCTTCAGGTAAGTCTGGGCCAGGCCGATAAGGGTAAGCAACATATCCTCTATACCTTCCCCTGTTTTTGCACTCATAGGAACGATAGCTACATTTCTGGTAAAATCAGATATGTTGTCGTACCTATCCGCAGAGAATCCGTTATCGTAAAAGAATCCGATCAACTGGTAGAGAGCATCCGTCATCCTGTTTCTGGCACTTTCCGTCTGTTCTTGGAAACTTTTAACAAAGGGTTTATTTTGTGAGTTCCAGCCGGCTATCCGATCAACTTTATTGGCGCCTACGATGAATGGTGTTTTTTCCCTTCGAAGTATCTCTAAAGATTCCAGGGTCTGGGGCTTGAAACCCTCCTTTATATCTACTATCACCACCGCCATATCCGCAAGGGCACCTCCCCTTGAACGGAGTGTCATGAAGGAATGATGACCGGGAGTATCTATGAAGAGCAACCCGGGAAGTTTGAAGGTGAGGTTGCATCCGAGGTCGGAACATGCGGCTTTAAGTACGTCAACGGGAACCTCGGTGGCACCTATGTGCTGGGTTATCTTACCCGCTTCCCTGTCGGCCACAGTACCTCCTCTGATCCTGTCCAGAAACGTGGTCTTACCGTGGTCCACATGACCCAGTACACTGACTATGGGTTGACGGGTGTACATGATATCCGGTCATGGTGATGTGGTATTTATTAGTTTTCTCATTTCAAAGACTCTATCCCGGTATATGTCCCGAGAACCAGTGATTCTCACCGATCACTTCGAATCCCATGGATTTGGCCAATAAAAAAGAAGCTTCGTTGTCGTGATATATGTCCACCACAGGGGTCAGTCCCATTTCTAGAGCATGCTGACACAGGGTCTCCGTCACGGCCCTAGCGAGCCCCTGTCTCCGCCACGGTTCCTTGACGTGAAGAAAACCCAGCATCATGGCGTCTTCGGTTACACGATGGGTAAGGCTCCAAGCAACAAGTTCGCCATCCTTCCGTATCCCGTAGGCCGGAGCTTCCCTTATCCGTTTACTTATGTACTCTTGGGAATCCATGTGGCTTCTTCCCCAGTACTTGCTTATCTCCAGGGCGTCGTCATCCGTCAAAGGGGAGGCCGGTATCTCGGGCTTGCCTATCCTTTCCGGCGGTCTTTTCAGTATCCACGTAGGACGGTCGTCTACGTCCTCCAGGCACCCCTTCACCGCGTCAAAGGATTCGGTATCCACCGAATGGAACCTGTACGTGCCGGGTTGGATTTTCTGGATGAGTGCCGTCAAACCATCTCCGCCCCTCATGGTGATGGTTCCTTCCCTTACGAGAACGACATTTCTTGGATCGTCATCCGCAATTATCCGTACTTCGTCCTGGTCCATCATGGCTATTTGGTATGCATTTTTCAGAGGATCTAGTGATAGGAACTTTTTAACGCTGTCCATACGGCTTGCCGAAGGTTCAATGGGGTTTTTCTATCTTTTGGTTTTACACTAGCTAAACATACACGGAACTTATTACGTCCTAACCCGCAAGTATTTTATTCATACTATACATAGCCATTACGAGCACCATGATCACCGGAGAAGAAGTCGTAGCCCTGGTAGAAGAAAACGTAAAGAACAAAAATTTACAAAAACATATGCTTGCAGTCGCCGCTATTTTGAAGAGATTGGCACGGGAACTCGAAGTGAACGAGAACGAATGGGAATTGCTCGGATTGGTTCACGATGTGGACTACGAAAAGACCCAGGACCGCCCGGAGGAACACGCCTTGGTGTCCGCAGAGATGTTAGAAGGCAAGGTGCCCGATAACATTATCCGGGCGGTAAAATCCCATAACTTCGAGCATACCGGTGTGGCACCCGAGAAACCGATGGAACATGCGCTTATCGCGGCCGACGCCGCCTCCGGTCTCGTTATCGCAACGGCATTAGTGATGCCCAACCGTAAGCTGGAAGAGGCCAGACCGGAATCCGTGATCAAGAAGTTCGATGACTCCTCATTTGCCAAGAATATCGACCGCGATCGTATAATGTACTGCAAGGAATTGGGTATTGACCGTGAGAAGTTCCTGACCATATCGCTCGACGCGCTTCAGGAAATACACCAAGAGTTGGGGCTGTGAAACACACCGGCATGAACTCCAAATTAAAGATCAAAGGACTTTCCTCCGAGTACCGCTGGGTCATTTTACTATTGTTATTTGCCACCATAATGATAGCCTTCATGGGACGGTTGAGTACTTCGGTGGCCCTGAGAGCTATAGGCGACGACCTGGTGTGGTCGCAGGCCGATACCGGTTTCTTGGGCGGTATCCTCATGGGCATATTTCTGGTCAGTTACGGCTTCTCGAACATAATACTTAGTCCCAATATAGACAGGTACGGCTCAAAGATAGTTCTTTTCTGTTCAATGGTAGGCTGTTCATTCGCAGTCTTTTTGGGCGGTTATTTTGGTCATATTTATTCGCTGTTCCTGGCTTCCAGGTTACTTTTAGGCTTGACCCAGGGTATCCTTTTTCCTCTTTCCGCCAAGGTCATCGCCGGTTGGTACGGTACGCAGGATAGAGGAAAAGCAAATGCCATCTTCATGTTGGGCGCCCCCATCGGGGTTGCACTTTCTCCCATATTGATGGGCCCCATAATCCATGCCTATAGCTGGCAATATTCCTTCTACGCGGTAGCGTTGATCGGTTTTATCCTGGCCATACCGATCTTGTTCTTTATCGAAGACGTACCATTTGACAAAAACATATCACGGATACCCAGGAACAGGGACATCGATATCAAAAAAGCCTTCAAAACGCTCCTGGCAGACCCGGAATTCAGATTGATAGTGGTGGGGTTCACCACGGTTAACACCGTTTATTGGGGTACCACTTTGTGGTTACCAACTTATCTGGAGGAAACTACAGGCATCAGTCTTGGAAATATGCCCTATGTAGCGGCCATACCGTACATCGGTTGTATCTTTGGTTTACTCATCGGTACCTGGATAAGCAATGTAAGGGGAAACCCCAGCCAGGTGATCACGTTTTCACTGTTTACCACCAGCATAATGGTTGTAATTCTGGCCTTCTCTCCTATATCCGGAATATGGATGGCGGTGTTCATGCTAACATTGGTGTTCTTTTTCGGCCAGCTTTCTCCGCCTTTATTCTTCACCAAGCTACAAAATACGGTTGATACAAAAGAACTGGGCTCTGCCACCGGATTGATGAACGGTATAGCCAACACGGTTGGTGTTCTCGGACCGGTATCCGTTGGTGTGGTGGTTGCCTTAACCGGCTCCTACGAAATCGGTATCTTTTGTATATCTGCAATCGCACTTATTGGTCTGTTCGGGTACAGATGGATGCTGGGTATCTGCAGAGCTACGGAATGTTGAAACACCATAGACCCGGCTTACTGGCATATTCATGTATTTGGCTACGACCCCCATCACCTGACAGGGTAAAACCCATTTAAAGAAGTGTCCGCCAAAAACGTGGCTAACCTATGGTGGTTAGAAACATCCGTAGATCAGTATTTCAGCAGGAAAACCCACACGGGAACAAACCATATCTTCTTTCCGTCGATCTTTTTCGTCTCGTAACTTTCCTTGGTAAGTACTATCCCCTCATCCACGATGTATTTGTCCATAAAACTCAACAGACCCTTTAGATCGCCGTCCCGAATCTTTGACGTATATTTTACTTCCATAGGTATAAGATCATCGCCTTTCTTTATCACAAAATCAAGTTCGTATACCGACCTCCAGTAAAATACGTTCTTGGGAAACACTGCCGATCTTTCGGAAACGATGTTGGAACACACGATACCTTCTACGATTGACCCGATCTTCTTCCTGTCAGTAAGGATGTTCTTACCCACCCCTCGGACGGCGTTGAGTATCCCACTATCGGATACGAATAATTTTTTTTCAGATCTTTTGCTTCTCTTCGGGCTCTTCGAGTAATACTCCACGATATTTACTAACCTCGCTATCTCGAGATAGCCTAGGTAGGTCTTTACCGTTTCCACCCTGCAGTCTAGCATATCGCCTATCTTGGAGTAATTCGCCCTCTGTCCGTGGGTATTTGCGATATAGTAGAACAGTTCCTCCAGCATCCTTGTATCCCTTATATCGAATAGTTCCATGAGATCACGGTAAAAGACAAGGCCTACATAGTCCTCCTTCAACCACTTATAGGCCTTGTGTGGATCCTTGTGGAATGTTTCGGGAATACCACCGTAGAGTATGTAATCGTTGAAAAGCCTCTTCAATTCCCCCTCGTAATGTTTCACCTTGATCTTCACATCCTTTGAATTGATACGTTTCAGATCCATACGGGAAAAATCAAGATCCGTCAAAAATTTTTTCAGGTCCCTATCTCCGTTGTATTTGCAGTATTCCCCGAATGAAAAGGGGCTTGTTTCGAAAAAGGATATCCTCCCGGTCAAGCTTTCGGACGTGTTTTTATATATCAATTTGCCCGAGGAACCGGAGACTACAAATTTGATATCTTCGTTCCTATCATAGAAACTCTTTACCCACCTACTCCAATCCTCAACGTACTGTATCTCATCTAAGAATATGTACCGTCGACCTTCGATATCGTACATCTCGTTGTGAACCTCCACTATCTTCTTGATTATCTCTTTGTCATCACTCATTATGGGGTTGTCGAAAGTAAAC
>JAFDTZ010000117.1 GCA_019594305.1 Thermoplasmata archaeon | reverse complement strand
GAAGATAATAACCCCGTTTGGAAACTCAGCCAAGATCGATGCTCCCAAAAAATATCGTGGCTGGCGCGCCTATGTTATAATTGTCAAGGATGACTAACCTGGAATTCTGTCCCACACCCGTTCGAAAATGAAAAAAAGATAACACTATGCTAGATGATACGATAGAATTATATACTATTAGTCATATATGCGTACTAAAAATCTTTAAAAAAAGAAGGTGTTTAATATGCCTAATAAGGTTTTCGACACGGTTGTCAAGGAACTAGGATTCGTTGGTGATATACTATCTGTAGGAATTACAAAAAAGGCGGTCATCAACCAGGGGGCTACACCGGAGGATGTTACGGTTAGTGTGATGAAAGATGCACTTTCGAACCATATTGTTCCGTCCCTATATGATTTTATGTCTAAAAGGAAAGCGGAAGAATGGAGGGTTAAAACAATGAAAAAATTGAATGTGTTGGAGGTGGAAAAATGAAATTAAAAAAAGATGAGCTTTCGATTGAAAAATTGAGTTCATCACATGCTATAGAGAATATGTACATACTCCTTATAGCCGTGTCGCTGATATCGTTCTCACTTGTACCCTTCGTTGGTATGGGTTTGTTCATAGACAGAGTGGTAGGAGTAACCGCCATTACCGTTACCTTGATCAGCTTCGCCTATACCGCTTCGCTTTATGGCGTTAAAAGCAAGGAATGTTGGGTCTGGACAATACTTATTTTTGCCTTGATAATGGTCCTAGCCGCTAACCTATCGGATGCTTTAGGGGGTGGCAGTACACTTTATTTCATCCTACGTTTTACATCTAAGCCCGTAATAATAGCCGGCATTATGCTTAAACTGAAGACCACAGGTCTTGATATAGACAAAAAAGAAATAACCGTTGTGGCGATCACGTTTTTAGGATGGATACTGCTCACAATAGTATCTGCAATATTACCCGCAATGGAGGGTGGATTTGACCTACAAAATGATATGTATGCTATATTCGCCTTTGCAGAATTATTCGCAGTTTTACTTGCCATGTTAGTTCTGTTGACCATAAGTTCCAAGGGATGGTATTTCATGGCTTGCGGGTTCACTTTGATCGCCATGGGTGACATATTTCATCCTCTTGGTTTTACGTACGACCTCATCTATCCGGGGTCACCGATCAGATTACTATGGTATATAGGCCTCCTGCTAGGTGCCTATGGTGCCTATCAGCAGCGAAAAGAGCATCTCAAGATGATAGCTTTTTAAGCCACTCCCTGGCCATGTCTATACGCTTATACGGCGCTGGATGAGAATAAAATAAAATTTCTACGCTTCGCCTAGGATTTACTTCTGCCAGGTCGATGTCGGACAGTCTTTTAAATGCCGATATCAATGGGACCGGGTCACCGATAGCATCTAGGGCGAATGTATCTGCTTCACGTTCCCTGTGTCTACTATATGCTAGGGTGATAGGATCTATTATGCTGTACAGCCCGTAAAGGATGAGTAAAAAAAGTGGAAGATGATATATGTTATCGAAACTCGCCCAGTTTGTAAAGAGCAGATTAACAAGGAAGAAAATGGGAAATATGATCAATCCTTCCAACAAGATGTACCTTGGTACGTCACGATTTACGTAGTGTCCCATCTCGTGAGCAACCACCCCCTCAACTTCCCTTTCGTGAAATTTATTCAATAGCGTATCAAAGAGATATATTCTCTTAGTTTTGCCCATACCGGCAAATCCTGCATTTGCTTTCTCTGTTTTCTCACTAGCGAAGACTTTGATCACCTTCTCAACACCGGTGACACCGTTTTCTTCGGCTAATCCTTTCAACCTTTCACTGAGTTTATCATCCTTCAATTCTTCAGTATTGAAGAACAGTGGCAGTAAAACAAGATGTGCGATATTTGATATCACGCCGGTTACTACAAACAAGGCCAGTCCCGCATATAACCACCATTTATCAGGGTATGTCTTCCCTAGAAAAAACACACCGGTTATAAGTGGTGTTGTGATCAACAACGACACTAACAAAGATTTTCCTTGATCCTTTATCCAAGAACCTACACTTTGATTACTGAGATCGTAGTCGTGCTCTAGTTTATATCCGGCGTAAAAGGCCAGGGGTAGACCAATTGCAAATATAATAAGCATCAAAGCGACCACATAAAGTGCTGCAACGAGCCAGTACCCATGTAAAGGTGTATTTACAAGGATATCAAAAAAAGATAACTCCAACCACTGCGAGAAGGAAGACACGTATACGACAAATAGAAAGGACACCGGTATAAGGATACCCTGAAACAATCCTATCAATAACTGTTGCTTGGAATATACCTTAGCAATTTTTCTCTTCTCGGGATCGAATTCGTAGGGAAAATCTTGTTCTTCCATATGTTCTCACTCGATTTCTGCCTTAGCGAATAGGTCAGGGTTGAAGCCGTTGTTGGGTCGTGTAGCATCCAGCCCCCATTTAGCAGTGGTTCCGGGTACGCTCGAACTGGGGTCTAGTGAACTACCCTTCTGATCCTTGAACACCACAAGGTCTCTATCCGGCTGGAATCTTGTTGCAACGGCCCATTCAACCTGTTTATCGTCATGTATGTCTATGTCGTCGTCCACTACGATGACTTTCTTCATGGATCTGTGTGCGTTAAAGGCCGTCTCTATCGCTCTACGTCCATCGTCTTCGTCTTCTTTAAAGATAGATACAACACCGTGTAGCCATGAGCATCCTCCCTCTGTTAATCGAACGTCCTTTACATTGACCGCCCGCTGTAAATCTCGTTTCATAGCAGATTCGCGAGGGAGCCCCATCAGTAGAAAATGCTCGTGACCTCCGGGGAGCAAAGCGTGGAACACCGGGTCGTCGCTATGCCAAATACTGTCTATTTCCACTACGGGCTGAATCCTTTCATGGTCATACGTACCTGTAATATCTACGAAAGGTCCCTCCGGCCCCTCGTCATGGGTAATTCGGCCCTCCAAAAGGTATTCGGCATGGGCGGGGATCATATTACCGTTGTCCAAGTGAGCGACCTCGACCTTCTCGCCTAAGGTTCTTTCTCTTAATGCGCTTGCTACTTTAAGTTCGTCAACCTCGTAATCTACCGATGTTGCCGACGGAAGTAGCAGAGACGGACACAACCCGATAGCCATTGAGAAGTATAATTCTTCGCCCCGCACCCTAGCGGCATTATACATACGATAAAGGTCTCTTTCAACCAATCTGATGGTGAATGTGTTTTTACCTGTAAGCATCATCCTATGAAAAGACAGATTGCGTTTTCCATCGAGTTCGGCGAAGACAACACCCGAGGTGATGTATCTGCCTCCGTCACCGGGATAGTACTTAGGGATAGGAAGCTTCCTTAGGTCGGGGTCTTCGATATGATTTTTCAAAACAGGGGGTGACTCTATCACATTTACGTCTGTAGGAGAATCTACTGCTTCGGCAAGTGTATCTACAATTTCACTCTTACCAACATTAAAAGCTCGAGCCAATCTTTCCCTTGTAGCAAATAGGTTAACGACCAAAGGACCGCCGGGGAACTTAGGGAAGTAGATAGGTGTCTCCATATCTGCAAGAGCTTCCTTTGTAACATCAAGCTCAACTGAAACATCTCTATCGCATACATTTTTACTAAAACTTGAAATGTAGTGTTTTAAGGACGTTTTCAACCTACCTCCAATTTTTTAAACTCTACGTTCATGGTCTTTGTATTCATCAACGCATAATTCCCCTCTGCTAGAGGTCCGGGGTTGACCGTTACACAATCACCGATTATCTTCATTTTCTCTTCCGGCGGGGTCATACCGTAGAAGAGGATCTTGGGTTCTAAGTATTTTATTATTTCGTTAACACACATCGAGCCGGTTACCGTCCCATCCTCGGATGTGGATTCGAAGGGTGTATGGAACAACAGTATTTTCTCCTGTCCGAAGGATCTTAAATTTTTCATGCTGTCTCGTACGCTATCCTTATCGATACGGTACTCAAAATAATGTTCATTGTCGTCTGCTATAAGACCTCCGCACCCGCTGAAAAGGAAGCCACCTAGCTGTACATACTTAAGGTGGATAAGATGCAGGTTGGGATGGCTTATGTGCTCTGAAAGAATATTTTCGTACATGGGAACCGGGGAATCTGTTCTACCGGGGACTATCAGGCATGGAAGATTCAAAGTTTTTAAAAAATCAACGAATTGAATAATATCCTCGTTCTTCTTCTTACGCTCCTCGATCAATGCCTCTTTTGTCTTATTCGGTTCGCGTCCGGCCTTCATGGCATCTTCAATTTCTTTTATGTGTGACTCGCCCCTACACATCCCGCCCATGAAGAGAAATACATCTGGATCCTTCTTCCGTACCGTCTTTTGAAGGGGTTCCAAAATCCGTTTTTCTCCTAGAAAATCGGTAGTCGCGATTATTCTCATCTTAACCCGCAAAGTACGAGACATATTATAATATTTTGTACACGCATCCTCATTTTCACGGAAAGAAATAAGTAGCCGATGACTATCTAACATCATGCCAGGAATCACATATAAGGATTCAGGGGTGGACATAGACAAGGAGGATAAAGCAATTTCCGCTCTGAAAAAAACTATAAGGTACGCCAGAAAAGGCTTCGGAGCACCGCTTAAAAGTGAGTTTACCGGACTAGTTGATTTCGGTGATTATGCTCTGACATTATGCACGGATGGTGTGGGCACTAAACTGCTGGTGGCCCATGAGATGGGGCGGTTTGATACTATCGGCATTGATTGTATCGCCATGAACGTTAACGATACTATCTGCCAGGGAGCGGAGCCCATTGCATTTGTAGACTACCTTGCCCTGGAGCGAGCCGACCCTGAATTGACCGCGGAGATAGGAAAGGGGCTACACAAAGGTGCGGAGCTGTCCGATATAACTATAATTGGAGGCGAGACCGCTACATTGGGTGACCTGATAAAGGGATTTGATCTCGCGGGTACCGTGCTCGGATACGTAAAAAAAGAGAATATTATAGACGGTAGCGATCTGGAAATAGGTGACTGTATTATCGGAGTACCGAGTTCGGGTGTACATTCCAACGGATACACACTCGTAAGAAAAATAATCGAAAGATCAGAACATGATTATACAGACGAGCTTGACGTTGGGATCTTGGGGGATGTTTTGCTAGAACCTACCAAGATATACACCAGGGAAGTTCTGAGCGCGTCTAAGAGATATCGTTTAAAGGGAATGGCCCACATCACCGGCGGGGGTTTGAGGAATATAAAACGCATAAACCCTGGTTTTGGATATGAAATAGATGATCCTATAGAACCTCAACCGATATTCAAATTTATTCAGGAAGAGGGGAGAGTAACGGATACTGAGATGTACCAGACCTTCAACATGGGGATGGGTTTCTGCATTATCTCGTCTATGTCCGATGCTGAAGATACCGCAAAGATGGTCGATGGAAAAATAGTCGGTAAGGTGGTAAGCGAAAGGGGCGTCCGTTTAAAGCCGAAAGGATTGACCTATTAGTTAAAGTTCAATTTCTACCGATCAGTATCTTCCTGATCTAGGCTCTCTTCTTGTTCGTTTTGCGATTCGCCCTGAGCGATCTCCTCTTCGAGCTCATCCTCGATCCCCGTACCCCGCTCTTTCTTCCACATCATGAACAGTACCAGAGCGAGTACTATCAGCAATGTCAGGATCAGTAATCCGATGAACACATCCCCGCCCGTATCCACGGTGATGCTGCTTGTGTCGGTGGCTTCGTTTCCCATGATATCCGCCGCCCTCACGGATATATCGTAGGTTCCGCCGTTCAATCCCTCGAAGGTGTGGTGAGTATCATCACCGACGTTTATCCACTCACCGTCGTTCAGACTTATCTCGTAGTGTGATATCGGGTACGTACCTTCTTCGCTGCGCCATTCCACTGTGACAGTGTCGGTATGGAATATTTCGCCGTCATAGGGCGAGGTTATCTCGACGGAGGGCGGTACTATCTCGTAGAAGTGAGCGGTGATGTTCTTGTCGCCGTCAATGGCGATGGTGATATTTGTGTTCGTTTCATTTCCCTCTGGAACATCACCGGACCAGTGACTGAAGAACCAGCCTTCGTCTGGTGTGGCTGTTAAGTTGACTTGCGTGCCGTAGGCGTATGAGTGGTTGACCGCTGACGGGTCGGTGGTGCCTTCTCCTTCGACGGAGATGGTAAGGTTATGGTATATCTGTTCGAAGTGTGCTGTGACCGTCTTGTTGCCGTCCATTATGATGGTTATATTTTCGTTCGTT
>JAFDTZ010000152.1 GCA_019594305.1 Thermoplasmata archaeon | reverse complement strand
CCAGTACCCTGAACTGATACCAAAGGTAAAGGATTGGACTTCCTCAGAGAATATGTGGAAGCGGCGTGCTGCAGCGGTTGTCATGGTTTACTGTATAAAGAAGGGAAAGTATCTTGAACGGGTTTTCCAAATAGCTGATGCACTATTCCACGACGAAGAAGATCTGGTACAGAAGGGTTATGGCTGGATGTTAAAAGTGGCTAGCCAAAGATTCAGGGATGAAGTCTATGACTATGTGATGAAGAACAAAGATACCATGCCACGCACTTCACTTAGATACGCCATAGAGAAGATGCCTGACGATATGAGAAAAAAGGCGATGAGTTAAGCCTCTTCTCCCCAGGCCAACCAGATGACCACCAGTGGTTCATCACTTTCGGTCCAAAGCACCTGGTCGGAGTTAGGAGGAATATGGTAGGACTCGTTTTTCTTTATCTCCACGGTTTTGTCGCCGATCTTAGCGAATCCTTCTCCCTCTATGACCACGATACCCTGATGAAATGGATCTCTATCACCGGGTTCGTTCAGCGATTCTCCTTTCTTGATCATGTACCATGCACTACGAAATCCGGGATGATAGTAGAGTGGTATGGCATGACCGCCGTGAACGACACGGGAATACTCTTCCCCCAGTTTTATGACTTCGGGCTCCTCAGGATGGAAGAAATGCATTAGCATGTAGTAGATATTTTTCATCTTGGCCGGGGTGAAACCTCCTCCGATGGTCCAATCCAATGGTGCCGGATCCGAAGGCTTGCCCTTACCGGCTGCGGTGAAAGCGGTGATATTACCTTCGTATATGTCCTCCAGGGTCTTCGTAGTGGTATCTATTTTGATGTCGACTTCCTCGGCTGTTCCGTCCTTTATATTTACTTTACCATCCTCAATTTTAACTGTTATTACGTCTCCGGAATCTTTGATATTGAAAAGAACTGCACAGGAATAATCCGTGTCAATTTTTCTTTCAAACTGTTCTCCCATCTCAGTGAGTATATCGTATGATTTCATAGCGAACAAAAAGAATAATAGAGTATAAACATTACGACAATTCGTGAAATCTGAAATATTTTTTCATAAAGATCAGATAAAGAAGAGCTATAACCCCGATTATCACGTAAAGAAAATGGCCGTAAAACAGGTCCATGAATACACCTATAGAAATAATCACAATTGCACCTTTCCACGAAGCTTTCTTTAGGTTGAGAACGCCTACACCCACCCATAGTCTTGAAATTCCGACGAGAATGTAAATGATTCCCATTGTTAGCGGGTTAATATCGTCGGAAGTACTACTTGGAATACCTGGAATGACGCCTTCCCATATCTGCAAGTAATTCAAGGCGATCACAATTGTGGCTATACCGAAAAGTGCGATATATGTCCCAAGAATGGTCACTCCCAAGGGTATAGTACGTTTCATGCATATGGTAATCCGTAGCCATTTTATAATACTTTTTATGGCTTACTAATTAGACCGGCGACCATTATTCCGGCGGTATCATATCGTTCTCGCCGACGAAATCCTCCTCCGGTGCGGGTGGAGGAGTTTCTTCGAAGGATTCCTGTGCAGGAGGTGGTGGTTGCTGTTCTTGCATCGGTGGCTGTTGCGGTTCTTCCTTGGAACCTTTTTTCTTCATCATCACTACTAAAAGTAGTATCACTATCACAGCAACGATGATGAGTAACAACCACATCAACGGGAATTCACCGGCTTCTTTATCATCGTCATCAACCTCGTCGTCTTCCTCATAAATATACAGTCCGTCATCATGAACCTCAATCCTGTACTTTCTCTGACCGTCTTCGACTATATACCAGACTCCATCTTCTTCCACCAGTTCCGCATCGTCTCCAAGCGGATAATCCGCATCTTCAAAGGCATCTTTCAATTCGTCGGAAACAGGGCCTTCCTCTAATTCCTCTTCATATTCGGGGTCTAAAACGAATATAGGCTCTTCTACGGGTTCATCGGATGGGACGGAGAATGTCCATGAATGTATGGAGAGAAGTGTAGTGTTTTCCGTACTCATGGCACCTGTATCTATGGTTGCGGTGTAATCTCCGGGCTGTAGATCATTATTCGGATCAAAGGTCATTGTTTGGTTGTCCACATCCCAGCTGAAGCTACCGGCGATGTTGGTTGTATCTCTGGTCAAAGAGAATGCATCTTCCACAGTGTTGATATCCATGCTCATGCTGAACTCAACAACGATGTTTGCAGTCGGAGAAACATCGGCCCCGGTAGGATTGTGTGATACCACTTCAGGGTAATCCAGTACAAGAATCACCGTTACATTGACCAGTGCATAATCCGTAAGACCGCCTGGGTCTTCCACGGTTATATTCACTATCTCGTGTGCGATACCGTGGTAGTTGAAGATGATCTGAGTACCGTTGACCGTTGCATAATCAGAATCTGTGTAGAAGGTTAGTTCTTCCAAGGAATGATCCGGATCCGAGGCATACAGGGACATATCCAGAGTGTAATTCTCGAACTCTATAACTTCGATCTCGGTGGGTACCCCACTCAAAACAGGCGGTTGATTTTCTGTAACTGAGACATTTACAACTGTATAACCGGTGAGACCGTCCGGGTCCGTCACGGTTATGTTCACCAGTTCGTATTCTACCGTATCCGGGTAGTTGAATTTGATCAGGTGCCCGTTAACAGACGCATAACTGGAATCCGTTGAGAATGATAGCTCTTCTAATTCATTATCCGGATCTGATGTATAAGGCGTCATATCTAGTATCCTATCGACTTCTGCCGGACAGTTAAAGGTTTCAGGCCCGCTTAGCACCGGTCGATGGATAACCGTCACTTGTAAAACACTGTAATCGCTCAAACCTTCAGGGTCTTCTACAGTGATATTCACAATCTCACTGAACACGGTATCCGGATAATTGAATGTGATCTCAGTGCCGTCAATCGTGGCGTGGGTAGAATTCGTATCGAATGTCAGATCATCCGGATAATATCTGTCGTAAGCATAGGGTTCCATGTCCAACACATAATCGTCACCACCGATGCATTGTATTTCACTCGGTACACCGGAGAGTTCCGGAGGTTTGTTCACTGGATTGATGGTGACACGTATCCTTTGTTCGGCGGTTTTACCTTGACTGTTGTGCAACCTAAGGGTAAGCCAGCCTTCACCAAAAGCATCAGGTCTAGGAGTGATATGAAGGTCCCAACCATCAAGCCAGTCTCCAGAAGTGCTAGTGGTGAATAGTGATGTATCGGAACTGGAGGCAGACCAGCTGTAGTTTCTTTCACGGAGGAAAGTGGCTTGGAAATTACCTAAAGTATCAGAAACATCACCCGTTTCTGCATGATAATTTGAAGAATATAATCTGCCATTATATGGCATACCTACTTCTACAAGTATGGGGATCTCAGGCATACCATGACTATTTCTCCATCTTATGTCTATCAGTAAATTTTGTGTTCCATTATATTCAAATATATTTTCTATATCTATCTCCATCCATTCGGGTCTTCCCGCTGTGGTTAAATTGAAGGATGAAATATTGAAAACTTCTATCAATGGTTCAACATAATTATCATCGAACACCGTTTCAAGACTATCTATCGATGTATGTGTCATTCTTATACTGAAATTCTCCATAACTTTCCAACGAGCGTCCGCGTTAGATGGTTGGAATGCTATTTTATCGATGATTCCAGTCTCTCTGATGAGTGTTTTATTGTAAAGTGCTTGATAGCGCACTTCATCAAAGTTTCCAAATGGATATAATCGCGCTGCTTCACCTTTATCCACCACCGCGTTCTGTATGATGTCGGTTTCGAATTTTAATACCGGCAACCTTGTATCTATATCTCCCGTTTCACTTCCCAAATCATTCGACCACAATCGTCTATTTTCAGAATATACTGTGTTTCCTACTTGTATATCTGATCCAGTACCACCACTCCATTTGATATCTATTAAAAGATTATGTGCTGAATCATAGGTGAAATTGTTGTTAAGATCGAAGTGTTCCCACGAGTGCTCATTAATATTTTCAAATACAACGTCATGAGAATTAAAGACTTCTATCAAATGACCATCGTAATTATCGGCGAATGTAATTGTTATTTCATCAAGGTCGGTATGAGCCATATATATACTAAGGTTGTTAAAAGTAGCTTCTGCATTAAAATTAGTTCTGTAAAAGGATATTCTTCGAATATGTCCCTCTGAACCTACTTGATCCGGCGTGTATATAACCTGAAAATGGAATTCGTCATCTGTATTCGCTCTAAAGGGATAAGCACTTGCCTGATCATTCGGGCCGCTTACACTGGTAAATTCATCCACTGGTTCGGTTTCGAATCTTGTGATCTGGAGATAAGTGCTCGTCGTACCGGTATCTTGACTAAGATCCCATGAAATT
>JAFDTZ010000192.1 GCA_019594305.1 Thermoplasmata archaeon | reverse complement strand
TGGTCTGATGGTTTAGGTTAGGAGCCTCGCTCCCTACGGGGGGAAAGGTAAACCTAACTGTTTGAAGACCATTCTCAGTCCTTGGCCCGCTGTCAGTTGCTCACTTCATTTTATTTAAAACGATTAGAAACTTTTAAAAAATTTAAAACTTAGTCTTATTTGATCACACCGTAACCTAAAAGATGCCATTTACCAGATATTCTCCTGCTTATGGCTATTCTCTGACCAGGATCAGCACACACCGCCCTTTTTAGTTTTACAGCAGCCTCTCCTTCCCGTGCAGAACTTACTACACCAACAGTTGTTGCTGTACCCACTGTAAGCATCAAAGGTTCACGAGTTTTAATGTTTTCAACTTTTATATCACTCTCTATACCTACAACCCTTTTAAGTAAATGTGTTTCCATAACAAATTCTTCAAGAACCAGAGGTAATTCATCTGGGTATCCTAGAACATGTCCCCCAAGTGAGTCGGCCTTTGTTATCACCGGGTCGAGGTTCGTACCTACTCCGATCAGCCCCCCGGGCTTTGCTTTATCCAATTCGAGTGTACCCGATGTGAGCGATTCGATAGTCGTGATGTGCCGTCCCCAACTTGATTCACCCCCGGATTCTATACGGTATCCCGGAGCGATTTCTATCTCATCTCCAACTTTGAGTACACCTTTGATCAAAGAACCGCCGACAACTCCGCCTTTGAGTTTGTTTATCTCGGAGCCGGGTTGATTGATGTCGAATGACCTAGCCAAAGCCATAAGAGGACTTTCGTCTTCATTTATCTCTTTTTTGGGTATATACTCTTCTATAGCGTGTATCAATGCATCAATGTTAACATCGTGATGTGCAGAAACAGGTATGATAGGCGCATCTTCTGCTATTGTTCCTTGTATGAATTCACTTATCTCTTGGTAATTTTCCTTTGCACGTTCGGAAGTTACTAGATCAATTTTATTCTGGACTATTATTATCTTATCCACACCTGATATACCGAGGCCCATAAGATGTTCTTGTGTCTGAGGTTGCGGGCAAGTTTCATTTGCACCAATGATCAACAGCGCACCATCCATCATAGACGCACCGGATAACATCGTAGCCATCAATGTTTCGTGACCGGGTGAATCAACGAAGGATACCGCCCTTAGAAATTCTGCTTCACCGCCACACACGGGGCATTTATCATGGGTGGTATATGCTTCGCTATCTTCGCATGATGTGCACTTGTAAAATGCTGCATCGGCGTATCCTAACCTTATGCTTATCCCTCTCTTAGTTTCCTCGGAATGTCTATCGGTCCACTCTCCGCTCAATGCCTTTGTGAGGGTGGTTTTCCCATGATCTACGTGACCTACTAATCCAATATTTATCTCCGGTTGTTCTGGAACTTTCATCAGTTATCTCCCTTTTCACTTTCTAATAATTCAGGAATATTTCTGGGGCCGTATTCAATTACTTTCATGTTCAATTGAATTATGTCTTGGGATATGGAATTACCCCTAACCATTTTTTTCTTTTTAACGTTGTTCGGGTTTGATTTGAATCCAATACCTCGTTTACCTAATATTTTCTTTCTTCCCGGCCCTGGTATACCCTTTTTCATAGGTACTCCATCTGTATCACTTCCCCCTGTTATAACAAGTTTATAACCGGGAAGACCTACGAATATACCATCGATTTCATCTCCGATCTTTAATCCTACTAGTCTTGCTAAATGAGTCTTCTCTACCTTAGTCTGGTAACTCTTTCCTTCTTTTGTGTCAGCTATTACAACCTGAAGTTCTGCCATTTGGATACACCTTTGTTTGTACGAGGGTGGATTATATGTTACTACTATAAAACTTTGGCGCATGACCCTGTTACCTTCCCCGAATGCCGGACAGTAACCTGGCTGGTGACCCTAAGCAAGGTTTATATATGTCCTCTATATTGATACGGCAAATCGAGGTGTCTGGATGGAAGAAATCCTA
>JAFDTZ010000068.1 GCA_019594305.1 Thermoplasmata archaeon | reverse complement strand
CCTTGAGGAACTTACCCGACAATTTTACATCTCCGATGATTTTCCATACAGGTATATTTTGATTAAATAATAAGCTTTCGTACCTTTTAAATGTACCTCAGTCAAGATTGAACTAATGATTAATAGTTTTCGGGGGGGCATACATTTATCGCTCTAACCGCAAAGAGTATTATTCAGCTTGTGATGTATACTTACCATGCCTCTGAGGTTAGAGATAGTCGAGGACCGTAGCAGGGAGTGCATCCATATAGAAGTGGATCCGGATACCACTGTAAAAGAAACGATCGAGGATCTATTAAGGTACTGGGATTTAGAAGGAGCTCATCTCTTGTCAACTAATTCTAAAAATATATCTGCGGATATGGCCTGGTCAAGGACCGACGTTGAAAGCGGTGATAAACTAACACTCTCTCCCAAAGAACCGGAAAGAAGCCTTCCTAAAAAGATATGGAAAAAACGAATTGAAAACGAGATCAAAGCACTCAAAGACACGGATTTGGAAATAGAAATAAACGAATCGGACGATTTTTTAGATATGTCAATTGTCATCAAAGGTACACCGGGTCCGGTCCTTGTTGATAATTCGTTGGATATGATTTTTACACACGGTTTAAATATTCGATTTGGACGGGGATACCCATACGATCCACCTCGTCTAACATGGGCGTCAAAAATTTTCCACCCGAACATACTTCCGCCTGATAAAGGTGGGATGGTACGTATCTCCTATATCGAGGATTGGAATTTTTCAAAAAATCTTGTCGGTTTCGTATCATCCATTAAAAAGATATTAAAAGAACCGGAGTTAAAGTATAGATTGGATCACGAAATTTGTGTGAATGCTGCGGAGAGATATATCAAAGGTGAATTTTCCCAATAAGAATTGTTCATTAGATACGGGAAAAATTTTTAAAATAGAAACATGGTATATTACCCACTATGCCTGATAACCAAACCCTGATAGCAGAGGAAAGTCCCGTTAAGTTCGGCGGACGCGCACGTATTAACAGAAAACATCTTCTCGATATCGGTATTAACGACGGTTCTCAGGTTGTTTTAAGTTCGAAAACTAAAGATATACTCGTTGACATCTTTTCCGATGAGCTAGTTGAAGAAGGTAAAATAATCATAAGAGGGGAGGACATGAAAAAACTCGGTATAAACGAAAGTGGTAGTGTACAAATACAGGCCCACAGCAAGTTGTTAAAACCCAAAGCCTTGGATAATTTATTATAGGGAATATTCATTCTGTTCTGTAAACTGTGAGATGCATGAAGGCCGTAATAATTGGTGCCGGAGAAGTGGGATACGAACTGGCGGAGTCAATAAGCCGAAAGGGCCATGATGTCATCATCGTGGACAGGGACGATAGAGCGTGTGAAAGGGCTAGGTCATTGGATGTTAAGGTTGTTAAAGGTAATGGTGCAAGACCGGAGCTTCTAAATTCCCTGGGACTGAGGCCACACGATCACTTCTTCGCCGTAACCGATGATAACGAGACAAATTTGGTTACATGTGCCATGGCAAAACCTGCCGGTTGCAAAACATTGGCCAGGATAAACGGACTGGAATATATTTCTACATCTGTTTCAACCAGATTCTCTAACATAGGGGTCGATTTCGCTATATCTCCGGAGTTATTGATAGCAAAAAAAATAGCCAATATCATAAGCACCCCGGCGGCAATAGATATGAACTTATCAATGGGCGAAAGGATAAATGTGGTTGAGTATAAATTAATCAAGGACTCAAAGGTACTCGGTAAAAAAATATCTGATATCAACCTACCGTCTAATGTAAACTTAGGAGCTATAATCAGGGGAAATAACATCCTCGTACCTCATGGCAACACGGTATTAAAGGAGGAAGACAAATTAATCGTGATGAAAGATGGGAGGGAAGGCTCAAAAAAGTTGAGACGGCTTCTTGGTACAAAGAGAGATAGAAAACACCAAAGCGTTATGATAGTGGGTGCAACCAGCATAGGTATCAACGTAGCCCGTCTACTACATAGAAGGGGGATGACTGTCAAGATAATAGAGGTGTCTCAAAAGAGGGCTAGGAAGGCAGCCGAATCCCTCAGTGGTCTTGAGATAATCCATGGTGATGCCAGGAATAAAAAGATCCTTATCGAGGAAGGCATACTTCGGGTCGATGCCTTTGCGGCAACCACTACTTCGGAAGAATTCAACGTGCTCGTCAGCTTGCTGGCGAAGATATACGGTGTAGATAAAACCATAGCCGTAGTAAAGGAACTCGGGTTGAAATCTCTAATCGAAACTGTCGGTATAGATATGGCCGCCTCCCCTCAGCTCCAGACGGCACAGATGATGCTCAGACTGTCTAGGGAACTAAATCCACTCAAAGCCATATCGATTCACGGCGGCGACCTTTACATCCTGGAGATGAATGTTACCAAAGAATCAAAGATACTGGGTAAACAACTCAATAACTGTGATTTTCCGAACGAATGTATCGTCGGAGCCATTATCCGTGGGGATAAAACATTGATTCCCAGAGGAAACGTTTCCTTTAAAAAAGGCGACGAGGTTATTCTATTCGTATTGAAGGAACAAATAAGTAATGTGGAGGATCTATTTTAGATGAGATGGAAGGTTGTCATCGGTAACCTCGGAACAATCCTCAAACTTTTCGGCTTTGCTTTTTTTGTTCCGGTATTCCCCGCCCTTTATTACCGGGAGGGTTTTCTTGCATTCGGTTTTCTTCCCACCAACGCCTTGATCTTTTTATTCATGGCATCCTTCACGATCACGTTGGGATATCCCCTGGAAGCCTTCGGTAAAGCCGAGGACTTTCGGCATAACGAAGCTATAATCATAGTTAGCACGACTTGGTTGGTCCTGGCTGCTATATCAGCCATCCCTTTCTTACTCACAGGTGCCTTGACATGTCCTGTAGATGCGTTCTTCGAGGCCATGTCCGGTTTGACCACTACCGGATCTACAATCCTGCCATTTCCTCTCGAAAACCATTACATGAGTATACTTCTATGGCGTGGTTTTCTACAGTGGATAGGCGGTATGGGAGTTATCGTTCTTTCGGTAGCTGTATTGAGCAAACTCAGCCGTGGCGGTCTATCACTCTTAGAGGCGGAAGCACCGGGACTTCCAGTTAACCGGCTCAAACCCAAGATAATGGAAACCGCCAAGATACTTTGGTATATCTATATGCTTTTAACACTCTGTGAGATGATACTCCTTCTCGGTGCAGGTATGAATTTTTACGATGCGGTGTATCATTCTTTTACGACAATGGCGACAGGTGGTTTTTCACCCCATACCAACAGCATCGCCTTCTTTACACCAACCATACAGTGGATAATCATATTCTTTATGATACTCGGTGGTATCAATTTTTCACTCCATTACCAGTTCTTCAGAGGAAATATAAGGACCGTATTCAGAAACACCGAACTCTGGGCTTACCTCTTGATAATAGGGGCCGCAACGGCTTCGGCGACATATATACTACAGGGGATGGATCTAGCCCCTGTCGATTCTTTTAGACATGGATTATTTCAGGTAGTATCCATAATGACGTCTACAGGATACACAACTATGGATTACGATAAATTTCCTGAAACCGCAAGGATGTTGTTACTTTTACTGATGTTCATAGGGGGATCCGCCGGTTCAACGGGTGGAGGTATGAAAGTCCTTCGTGTTGTGTTGATCTTTAAGCTCATCTCAAGGAAGATCCGACATTTTATCAACCCTAGGCGTGTTCTTGTGGTCCGACTCGGAAGGCGTGTAATAGAAGAAGGTACCTTGGAGAACATACTCATATTTTTCATTGCATATATAATGATATTTGTTATCGGTGCTCTGATAATGGTGGCTCTAGGTCTTGACATGATATCCGCGATCTCAGCATCTGCTGCATCTATAGGCAACGTCGGACCTGCCCTTGGGTTGGTCGGACCGGCGAACAATTACCGGGCCGTACCCACTTCCGGTAGGTTGGTACTTACATTCCTGATGTGGATCGGTAGGTTAGAGATCTTCACGGCGGTAGTTCTCTTCAATCCTGATCTTTACAAGGGTCGCAGACTGAAAACCATCATACATTTTGGTAAATAAGTTGGTATTTAAAAAGTTCGAATGTTGTGATCAAATTTCTTCCACGACTAAAATTGTTCGTTACCACTCAAAAAGGTCGAAAATGTGCCGAACTAACGTCCCCCTTTTACTTCGGGCAAAGCCCTCGTAATGCGGGGGAAGGGATTTGAACCCTCGGACACCTATGTGACTAGACCCTGAATCTAGCGCCGTTGGCCATGCTTGGCTACCCCCGCTTGAGGAGTGAAACACGCGGGTTAGTGGAAATTCCGTTCCAAATCAACCCGCAAGAGTGAGTGTAAACGAACTCCGAGGGTGTTTCGGCTCGCCGCCCGTTAACCCTAAACTCAAATGAAGTATCCGTACATCACCAGTACAAAGTTCACATTACAGGTCAATATCTTAATCACGGGTGATGCGATATTTCATTCGCTTTCAACCCTTTGTAATCTCTAGAACGGTGATCTTGAATGTTAAACTCCTTCCGGCAACCTCTTCGTTGAAATCTATAACAATATTGTCATCTGTTTCCACAACTACGCCTTTCGGTTGCGACGATTGGCCAACACCACTTTTTATACTTAATATATCGCCAAACCTTGCATCGTGTTTTTCAAGATGATTCGAACTTACCACCGTTCTTATATCAACATGGTGCTCGACCACTATCTCTCCATCTCCGGAATTAGCTGAAGAATCAAGGGAAACAACCTTCGTACTCCAGCCGGTACCGTCCTGGCTGTAGGCATAATAGTACTGCCCCACCTCTGGCTCATGTATCAAATCCACAAACTCATTCCCGACGGAGATGACACGCTTATCCCAGGTCCAAAAACTGTCTTGAACCACCATGTTGATCTTTGGAAATACGTTGTGTTCCTGAAGGAAATCATCCACACTCACCGTTTCGTGCATGGTGAGATATTCTGTTTTGTCAACTTGGTAAATCAATTCTTCGGTCCTGGTATCATAGGCCTTCTCCGGTGGAATATCTAATATAACCGTCTGACCCTCCTTCATTCCAAGGACACCTTCGCTCCAACCATCTATGACCCCGGTACCCACGGTAAACGTGAATGGGTCGCCCCTTGTTCTTTCCTGGAACGTAACTACGGTCTCTTCATGTAAAACATCCAGTGATGTATCGAAAATCCGCCTATTATCGTAGATCCTATCATCCCTCAACCAACCCGTGTAGTGAACGGTGATGGTATCACCCATCTCGATAACCGTAACTTCCTCTTCGTCACCGGGTAAAGTATTCCAGGCGATTGTAACGCCCACAATGGAGGCGATGATTATCGCCACGACCAAATACGTAATCCATTTTTTCATGTAAACAACCTGGAAGAAAGGTGTATCTATAATAAGTTTTTTGGATTACAAAACTTAAATATCCCTTCATTCTTAGGTTTTTCATGAAATCAATAGTGATCATTGGTACACAGTTCGGAGACGAAGGAAAGGGTAAGGTTACCGATTATTTCGCAGAGCATGCAGATATTATTGTACGCTTTCAGGGTGGAAACAACGCTGGACATACCATAATAATCGACGATAATAAATTCAAACTTCACATAATCCCTTCGGGTATACTACGTAAAGATAAAAAGGTGGTTATAGGCAACGGGCTTGTTGTCGACCCCAAAGTACTTCTCGAAGAGATAGAAAGGATAGAAAAAAGAGGAATAACGGCAGATAATCTTATACTGTCGGACAGGGCGAATTTGATAATGCCCTATCACAAGGCAATGGACGCACTTGAAGAGAAACTCAAGGGGCATTACAGTGCGGGTACTACCATGAAAGGTATAGGACCTTGTTATTCGGATAAAGTAGCTCGATTTGGTATAAGAGTGTCCGACCTTTACAACCCCAGGATATTAAAAGAAAAACTCTCGATGGTAATACCTATAAAAAACAAGATATTCAACACCTTCGACGAGGAGATCGAATTTGATATAGACGAAATTTACCATGAATACTTAGGTTACGGCGATATGCTGGAAAAATATGTGGGCGATGTATCCGTAATTCTCAGCCAAGCATTCGACGAAGGAAGATCAGTACTATTTGAAGGTGCTCAGGGGACACACCTAGATATCGATCATGGGATGTATCCGTATACTACTTCTTCCAACACCGTTGCCGGAGGTGCTTCCATAGGTTCTGGTATCGGACCGATGATGATAAAAGAGGTCATGGGTGTAGTTAAAGCATATACCAGTAGGGTGGGTGAAGGTCCCTTCCCCACTGAGTTAAATGATGAAAGCGGTGAATATATACGAGAGAAAGGTAAAGAATTCGGAACGACCACGGGCAGGCCCCGCCGATGCGGTTGGCTCGATATGGTAATAGTCAAATATGCTTTTAGGATGAATTCACTCACTTCATTGGCAATAACAAAATTAGATGTCTTGAGCGGTCTGGATGAAATTAAGGTATGTACCGCTTACGAACACGGAGATAAGATTTTTGAACATCTACCTGCTGATATCGAAACGTTGAAAGAATCAAAACCAGTATATATTACATTTGACGGTTGGAAAGAACAGAATTGGGAACATATATCCGGTGAAGGATATCGCAGTCTTCCCAAAAATATGAGAACTTATATCGAATATATAGAAAAAGAAACCGGAGTACCCGCAATGTTGATATCCTTAGGACCCAAGAGGTCGGATACCTTGATTAAGTAGTCTTTATCCTGTCCCTCTCTCTACATTCTCCGATATATTTCCGTATGTCTTCCCGTACCTGTGTAGGATAATCTTCGTTAAGACATGCCAGGCAAAGATTATCTTTGTCTCTCTCCAAACCACTCACCAAACCTTCTATAGTCTGATATGTCAACGAATCCGCCCCTATGGTCTTTCTTATCTTTTCTACGCTGCAGTTAGCCGCGATCAATTCCCTTTTAGTAGGCATATCGATACCATAGTAACAAGGTGATTTTATTGGCGGACATCCGGAAAGGAAGTGGATCTCCTTTGCACCTGCCCTTTTCAATAGTTTAACCAGTTTCTTAGATGTAGTCCCCCTAACTATACTGTCATCAACCAATGCTACACTCTTCCCCTTAACTTCTTCGATTATAGGGTTCAGTTTTATCCGGACGGCAGTCTCTCTCGATGTCTGGTCCGGCATGATGAATGTACGGCCTACGTACCTATTCCTCAAAAGGCCCTCCCTGTAGGGAACATTCAGATGTTCGGCCATAGAAAGTGCAAGAGTTCTGGCGGTATCGGGAACAGGAACCACCACATCAATATGCAGATCATTTTTTTCCCATTCCTTAGCAAGTTCCTTCCCGAGCCTTAACCTTGCTTCGTAAACGTTGGTCTTCTCGATGGTAGAATCCGTCCTGGCAAAGTAAACCCATTCGAACATACAGTGTTGGGATATCTCGGGGCGAATCTGCCTGTTTACAACGGTTTTGTCTTCCTTTATCAATATGGCTTCCCCACCCCTTATGTCTCTCAATATTTCATATCCGAGAATATCGAGAACTATATTTTCCGATGCGACCGCGTAGCTAACACCGTCTAATGATATCCTCTTTCCGTATATCATCGGTCTCAAAGCGGTGGGATCCCTAAAGAGCAGCATCCCTATACCGGGTATCATCGTTGCCACGGAGTAACTACCGTTCAATTTATCCATGGTCTTCCCGACTGCCGAAAAAAGTGATTCATCATCCAACTTTCCTTCCGATGCCAATTCCCTGGCAAAGATGTGTAATATGAGTTCGAGGTCGCATTTTGAATCAAGTTCAATATCCAGTTCCTGCTTTAGTTGGCCGTAGTTGACTATGTTACCGTTGTGTACCATAGCTATCTCAACGGGATCATATACTACAAAGGGCTGCGCATCAACCTTTTCGGAACCTCCTATTGTCGGATAGCGTACATGGCCCAAACCCGAACTTCCTTCCAATTCGTACAATGTCTTCTTAGAGAATAAAGAGCCAACAAGACCACCACCCTTAACCAAACGCCCTTTTTCACCATTAGATATGTAAATTCCGGCACCGTTCTGGTCACGGTGTTGAATTGCATATAAACCGGTATATATCTCAGACGACGCCTTTAACGTACCTAAAATACCTACGATGCCGCACATGTGATTATCCTCATCTTTAGATTTTTCCAATGTGTATTGTTACCACATAATAACTTTATCGTATAAATGTATCGTATGATAGTTAGGCTTAAAAGGCAGAATTTAATTTTAGTTCATGAACATAGGCATTCTAGCTGTTCAAGGTGCTGTATTCGAACACGAAGTATCTGTTAAACAAGCTCTGTCGAATATGCATTTCGAAGGTATAGTCAATAAGGTAAAAAGTTCGGATGATATATATGAACTCGATGGACTAATAATTCCCGGCGGCGAGAGTAGTACTATCTCAAGATTGATAGACAGATTTGAATTGAGAGATGCTATAATGAAACAAGCCGGTCGAGGCATGAACATAATGGGTACCTGTGCCGGTTCGATCCTGCTGGCAAAAAAGGGTGATCTTTCTGTGGATAGAACAGATACCGAGCTGCTCGGACTTATGGATATGAAAGTCATACGCAATTCCTTCGGTCGTCAAAGGGAGTCCTTCGAAAGTATTATTGACATAGATGGAATAGCCGATGATTTTCCCGGGGTTTTCATAAGAGCACCGTCCATAACAGATGTTTGGGGCGGATGTAATATATTGTCGGTTTTAGACGGGAAAATCGTCGCCGCCGAGCAGGAGAATAATCTTGCATTCTCATTCCATCCTGAGCTTACACCTGATACAAGGGTACACCAATATTTTCTGAAAAAGATAGCGTCTAATACCACTTACAAACATTCAAAAAATTATTGAATATTTCCCTTCCGTACTCTGTATGCTCAACTTCAGGGTGGAACTGTAATCCGTATATGCTTCTCGTTCTGTGTTTAAATCCCTGTACGTTACATGATTCCGAGCTGGCAAGGAGTTTTAGTTCTTTACCCAAATCCTTTATCTCATCGTTGTGCGATTCCCATGCGATGAATTTTTTAGGTATGCCCTGGAAGATATCGTTCTCATCTATCACATGAACCGATGTTTTGCCGTATTCAGGTACCTTAGCCGAACCGGCTTTCCCTCCGAAGTGCCTAGCGATATACTGTGCACCTACACATATACCTAATATGGGTATGCCGGTTTCAATATATTCATCTGAATTACCCAGTTTCAGCGATTCGTCCGATATTGTGGGTGCCCCTCCTGAAAGTACGAGCCCGTCCACATCGATATGTTCCAAAGGTGTGGTGTTAGGAATGATATCAGATTGAACCCCTAGATACCGTAAAACCCGCCATTCCCGATGGGTCCACTGGCCGCCGTTATCAACCACATCAACCTTCATTTAGAACACCTTTTTCATTCCTTTTGTTCCTTGATAGCCTTAACAAATGCTAGGAACAGTGGTGCAGGTTTCATAGGTCTCGATGTGAATTCAGGGTGATACTGACAGCCCATGAAGAATGGGTGATCGGGTATCTCGAGTATCTCCATCCTCTTCATATTAGTAGATTTTCCGCTGAATATAAGGCCGCTTTCCTCAAACTCGTCCTTATAATCGAGATTCACTTCGTATCTGTGCCTGTGCCTCGCCATAATCTCATCCTTACCGTAGATCTCGTGAGCCTTTGTTCCCTCGTCTATCTTCACCTTCTCCTCTCCCAGCCTCATAGTACCACCCATCATGTCTATCCCTCGCTGCATGGGCATCAGATCGATAACAGGATTCTCGTTTCTGTCGTTGAATTCCGTACTATTTGCGTCCACATATCCAAGTACGTTCCTTGCAAACTCTATCACGGACACCTGGAAACCGAGGCATATGCTGAGGATCGGTATGTTACGGGTTCTTGCATACTCGATGGCGTTGATCTTTCCGTTTATACCCCTTGTACCGAATCCCCCGGGTATAAGTATACCGTCCACATCACCCAGTAATTTTTCTACATTGTCTTCGACCTCGAGATCTTCAGACTCGATATACTTGAGATTTATCTTAGTCCTCGTTTCACCTCTGCAGTGATTCAATGCCTCTTCATGACTGGTATACGCGTCTTTGAGGTCACAGTATTTGCCTACGAGTGCAACTGATATTTCCGAAGTTGGATCTTCGTATCTCTCTAGGAATTTTTTCCAAGTTTCAAGACCGGGTGCATCGGGCTGTTTCTCCTCCAACATCTCATCCAAACCCATCTTCTTCAGTACATAATCGGTAAGTCCCTCTTCATCGAGTATTAGAGGCACTCTGTAAATATTACTCGCATCCGGAGAGCTAACTACCGCTTCCTCAGGTACATCGCAAAATAGAGATATTTTCTTTTTGGTTGAACGTTCTAAGTACTTGTCCGAGCGTCCTACGATAACATTAGGTTCTATTCCGATAGCCCTCAGTTCCTGAACGGAATGCTGTGTGGGTTTAGTTTTTTGCTCACCTACGACGCTGAGGGTGGGAACTAGTGTTGTATGAATGAAGAAACATTTTTTGATATCATCTCCCAATTCCATACGAAGTTGTCTGCTGGCTTCAAGGAAGGGGGCACTCTCGATATCACCGACGGTTCCGCCTAATTCGATCAACACTATATCCGATTCGGTATCATTTGCAACCTTCCAGATACGTCTTATTATCTCGTCGGTTACATGTGGTATTATTTGAACCGTCTTTCCTAGATATTCTCCCGAACGTTCCTTCTCTATAACGTGTCGATATACCTTTCCTGTTGTTATGTTATCATCTGAAGTGAGATCTAGATCCATAAACCGTTCGTAATTTCCGAAATCGAGATCGACTTCCGCACCGTCTCGAAGCACAAATACTTCCCCATGTTCAAAGGGATTCATCGTTCCCGCGTCACAATTGAGGTAAGGATCCATCTTAATACAAGTTACGGAAAATCCGTGAGACTTCAACAGTTTACCCAATGAAGAAGTAACTATCCCTTTACCTAGTCCTGATAAAACGCCGCCCGTGATTATTATGAATTTTGTCATGTGTTGTTCACGGGATTGTGCTAATAAGAACATAGGTTTTAAAGTTTTTGTAGCGATTGTTTGAATATTTGGTTCACACTCAACCAAAAATGATATATTCGATATGGTCTTTCAGTTTAACTCAACTTAATGCAGGCGTGATCCAGTTTGGTTAGGATTAAGGCCTTCCAAGCCTTCTGCCCGGGTTCGAATCCCGGCGCCTGCATTT
>JAFDTZ010000171.1 GCA_019594305.1 Thermoplasmata archaeon | reverse complement strand
CGTCCACCTCTATGGGTATCTCATCTTCCCGGTACAGCTGATATCCCACCACTCCAGCGATTATCAGCACCGGCACCACGAATGCGGCGATTATCTTGGTATTTTCACTTTTCATCACGTTCACCTCCGGTACTTCTTACCCACATAAACAAACAACACTATTTAACGTTTTCTGAAAATGGTACTTCGTGTGAATAACGGCACATACCCCTATATATTATAAGATCGCGATGCGATTTCATAAAAAAATTATCACTTTAAAAGGAACGATTTCGATTAGCGTTGAAATCGAATCGATATCATAGATCATGATTTACACAAGGTAGGAAATTTCTTATCTTCCGAAGGTATTATATTACAGTTAATCTACATAAGGGTAAAAACCGTAATATATCGGTGGCACAAATGGAGTATAGCAATAAAAAGAAACGGTTCTTCTCGGACCTTTGGAGTACAAACAGAGATTTGTACATGTCAACTTCGATCGTATTCTTCGTGGGCTTTTTGGTGGCTTATGTAGGAGATCTTCTGGCATTCGGTTTCGTGATTGTAGGTATAGGATTATCACTTTCCATAGGTACCACGGTGTGTATATTGGCTATTACCATCATAAAAGAACAGACAGGTAATTTTATCGGTATACTAGGCTCACTTTTTGTCGGAACCTTCATTTCCTACGCACTTTTCGATATTCAAACCGCTTTCGTAGTTTCATATGCCGCACCTGCGGTATCGATCGTTACCGTATTATATGTAGTTAAAATCATCGATTACGATGTAAATGTTAAATAGAGGACCATCCTTTCGTTTTGTTTGTTAATATGAACTCAAACAGCTTTAAACTACCTGATGATGTGGTATCTGTAGCACTGAAGTTTTTAGACCTAGACGGTAAGAGTCGAGAGATACGCATACCCGCCGATATCCTAGATATAATAGTCAAAGACGGTATAAGCTTTGACTCTTCTAACGTTGGTTTTACGAGTGTTTCTCAAAGCGACATGGTTGCATCACCTGACCCGGATAGCCTCAGAATAATTGAAAGGGATGATAAAAAGATAGCAATACTTTTTTGTGATTTTTTCTGGCCCAACGGAGAACCATTCGGAGGGGATCCAAGAGGCCTACTTAAAAAAACCTTGGAAGATATGAAAAGCGAAGGTTACACTTTCCGTGTCAAGCCCGAGTACGAATTCCATCTATTGGACCCCGACACATTGAACCCTGTTGACCGTGGTAAATACATCAACGGTCGTGGATCATCCAGTACTAATATAGATTGGATAGAAGAGGCCGTAAGCGGACGTGGCATACCCATTCAAAAGATACATCACGAAGGTGGACAAGGACAGTACGAGATAGAGCCCATGCCCTATGACGATCCTTTAAAAGCGGCTGATGATTTTTTATATATAAAGGAATTGGTCAAGAAGGCCGCTAGAGAGAACGGAACCATTGCAACCTTCATGCCAAAACCAGTGATCGGTGAAGCGGGAAATGGTATGCACGTACATATATCCGTGCTTAAGGACGGAAAATTTTTGTTCTCACCCGGTAAACTGAATAAAGATGCCAAAGGTTTCGTGGGTGGGCTACTTCAACATGCAAGGGCGCTATCGGCCATATGCTGCCCCACCGTCAATTCGTATAAAAGGTTGGTTCCCGGTTATGAAGCCCCCGTCTATATCGCCTGGGGTGGCGAGAACAGGAGCGTTCTGGTTCGTATACCCGCCTATGGTAACCAGGAGGAGGAGAAGGGCAGGGTAGAATTCAGGGCCGGTGATGCATCCGGCAATATCTATCTCATGTTAAATTCCTTGATAGTGGCGGGTATGGACGGTATAAAAAAATCCATGGAGCCGGGTGACGAACTCACTGAGGACCTTTACAAGTTCAGCCTTGATGAGATCCTTGACATGGGCCTCGAAACACTTCCTGTAAGTCTGAAGGAGGCCCTAGACTGTCTTGAAAAGGATTCCGTGATAGCAGGATCGATGTGCGAAGCCTATGGCCACTTCCTCTCTTTGAAAAGAGAGGAGGTAAGAAATTTCGACAGAACGGTGACAGATTGGGAGATGAAGAACTACATAGATTACTAGAGTTCGCCCAAAAATTAATATCGTAAACATCCGATGGCTATTCATGGAAGCAATCAAGAAGGTAGAAGGGAAGAAGAAAGAGCACGATGTTAAGTTATTCGCACTCAGTACGTGCGGCTGGTGTAAGAAAACCAAAAAATTACTAGCGGATATGGATGTGGAGTACGAATGTATCGATTTTGACTTGCTGGGAGAAGATGAAAAGAAGGAGATGAGGGTGGAATTGAAGGGATACAATCCGGCGGTGAGCTTTCCAACCATCATCGTTGATAAAGACTGTGTGATTATCGGCTTCAAGAAAGACGATATAAGGGAGGCGCTTGAGGGATGAGCGAGAAGATCCGTAAATATGTTGAAAAAGATGCCGAAGAGAATGGTTATTATGTGTGTCCGGATCCGGACCTATACGAAGACCTTCTGGACGGCTTAGTGGAAAATCAGGAAAGGTACGGTTATCCTTCCTGCCCATGCAGACAGGCATCAGGTCTGAAAACTTACGATGCGGACATAATATGTCCGTGCGAGTACCGTGACGCCGACGTTGACGAATTTGGTATGTGCTACTGCGGACTGTTCGTTTCTGAAGAAGTCAACGAGGATCCGGATAAACTGGAACCTATACCTGAAAGACGCCCGCCGGAGATACTTGAAACGGCCATGGAGGCCGAGGAAGAGCCCGAGCTCGAAGAAAGCGAAGATATACCGGTATGGCGCTGCAAGGTATGCGGTTACCTGGCAGCCCGGGAGGGACCTCCACCGATATGTCCCATATGCAAGGCCAAGGCGGATAGGTTCGAGAGGTTCAATTTTAATACAGGGTGAGTTTTTGGGAGTAATACAGGATGGTAAAATAAGCCTCGAAAGATTACAAATCCTGGCGGAGAGACCAGCCTTGTTCCAATACGGAGATCAAGAAATTTGGACGGACGAACACATATCTAAAGGGATGCTAGAGGCACATCTGGACCCGGATATAAACGCGGCCAGTCGAAAGCATGAAATGATAGTTAAATCGTGTGGTTGGATCGTATCTGAATTGGACCTAAAGGAAGGATCAAAAGTAGTGGACCTGGGCTGTGGCCCGGGTCTCTACTGTGAGGAGTTTGCACGTTTAGGATTAGATGTTACAGGAGTAGATTTTTCAAAAAGATCCATTAAATATGCGGTGGATCAAAACGGTGGTTCGATAGAATATATACATGGAGATTACCTAACCGTTGATTTAGGGGATAAATACGATGCTGCATTTTTGATTTATTATGATTTTGATGTTCTATCTG
>JAFDTZ010000121.1 GCA_019594305.1 Thermoplasmata archaeon | reverse complement strand
TAAATGGTCTCGTTGGTATCATACTCGTTGAGCAGACGCCACATCAGGTAAGAAGCCACCTGGGGTCCGGACCATTCCCTTGCATGCATGCCTCCGTCTATGAGTACTTCGGGTTTGGTTTCGACCTGCACGTCTTCATTCGAAGTTAGCTCCAATACCCAAAGATCTCTACCTTCGTAGCTGTTACCTATGTGTGTCTTGGTCACCATATCGGGGAACTCGAGTACGAGGTCGTCGTACCAATCGTACAACTCTTGAACGCTGGGATAATGATCAGGGAAGGGATAATCTGAACGGTTAGAATTTAGTTCGTCATATCCTTCAATTATCATAAACTCGCTCTGCTCTTCATTCTGTTGTCTGGCATCGACGAATACCGCAAAAAAGGAGGTTATCATCAAAGTGGTTACAATCAAAAACGCTATGCATCTTATGCTTTTCCTCTTCATTTAAACACCGTTTTAATAACTTAATTAATAAGTACACAACGGGTCTAATTAAAGTTTTGGCGTATTTACATAATACTTTGTGTCCTATTAGTTGATATATCTTACCTCGAAAAATTGACGGTTCCTCAGCAGAGTATGTACTCTTTAAAAAACGCCTAATTTTTCTGTTTCTCTTCACCGATATACTTAGGCTCTCCCTCTACCTTACCTGTAGCTGCATTTATGATTACTATGCCCTCTGTACCCTCCACCGCCCACATGGGCACGTAAACCATCTCGTGAAAATAGATGTCTATATTTTCTTTGGAGGGGACCTTCTTTCCCCTTTCAACTATGGTGGCACCACCCTCTTCCCAGCGCTCTTCATCCCTCTGCCTGTATCTATCCCTATTGTGGATAGCTTTTAGAGCCCGCCCCATACCTTCTTCTTGGGATATCTTTGGTTCGAGTTTGAAGTGAGAGCGTTTTATATCGGCTACTCGCTCAAATGTATTGGACCAGAAATTCTCGGCTCCGGATATAGCATTGAGATAAAGGTCACCCGTATCTTCCTTTCCATCCTGCATAATTACCCTGTATGTGTAGAGGTAATGTGGAACCAGCTCGAGCCGGTAACGGAAGCCTTTTGCCATCTTCTCGCCCAGCTCCGTAACATGGTCAAAATTCATGACCGGTTTGAGGGTTGACTCTTTACGCTTGTGCTTCCTAGTTAGGTCCACGGATTGGTGAGGACCGATGAGCCCTTCGGTTCCTTCGGTAGCGCCTTCAAATATCGACTTTTCCAAGGCCATCTCACCGAACCGACGGATAAGCTCTTCTCTGCCCCAGATCTTTACATCCTCGGGAAGTTTTTGCAGTGTATCGGGTTCCGGATCCTCGAAAAGGACCAGTATCCTCTCGCCTTCGGACTCTTTCAAATTCTCATAATCCCTGTCGCTCATCTTGACCCCGGCGATTATCAGATTACGTATGCCTTCCTCGGACTCGGCTACCAGTTTTCCCTCTCCTTCGAAAAGTAACCTGTACCCTTCGAATTCAAGGAGGTCCTCCAGGAGCTTGTAGAAATTTTTCACTACTATCACGTTCCAATATTGTTTTTAATCCAAATATGTCATCACATTTAAACATATGCGAAAAACTGTTATAGGCTTCACTCGTAAAGAGAACACATGCATGAGTACTCCATTATGTCTAGTATGGTCAGTGCACTTCTAGACGAGGTGAAGCGAAAGGGAATACAAAAGATCAGTTCTGTGCAAATCAGGGTCGGTGAATTGACTTTTTTAAACCCGGAATCCCTTGACTTTGCCTTCGGTGTATTGGTTGCGGGCACCGTATTAGAAGGGGCAAAACTGGAAGTCGATGAAGTGAAAGCCTCTATTCAATGTGAAAAATGTGGTTACACCGGTTCGGTGACCTACACCGATGACCCTGCGTTCCACTATAATATACCCATAATCACCTGTCCCGAATGCAATAGCAGACCTGAGATAGTAAAAGGAAAGGAGATAGTGATCACCAGCGTGAAAAAAGAGGAGATTTAGGATGAAGGCTAATGTAGAACAGTTCCGGTTCAGAGATCAAAAGTTGGCGAAAAAGATAATTAACGAACTGAGAGAGATGGAACTCGACATTATGATCATGCATGTCTGCGGCACCCATCAGGACACTCTTGTAAGGTACGGTCTGGAGGGAATGCTCAAAGAGGTAGGAGTTACCATCAGGCAGGGTCCCGGATGCCCCGTGTGTGTAACCACACCCCGTGAGATCCAGGAGATACTGACTCTGGCTAAAAATGAAATAACCATAACTGCTTTCGGTGACATGATGAAGGTTCCCGGACATGGAACATCATTGATGGAGGCTAAGAGCGAAGGCGCTGACGTGAGGATAGTTTACAGTGTTGACGATGCCGTAACAATGGCACAAAAAAATAACAAAGAAACAGTGTTCATGTCCGTAGGATTCGAGACAACATCACCATCAACCGCTTCTGTGGTAGCTAGAGGTCCGCCGGATAACTTTTCCATATTAACATGTAATAGAGTGGTACCTCCGGCCCTTGAAGCCATACTCGATATGGGTGAGGTCAAGCTCGACGGACTCATAGAACCGGGTCACGTAAGTACCATAATAGGGACGTCCCCTTATGAGCCTATATCAAAAAAATACATCATACCTCAGGTGATAGCAGGTTTTGAACCCCTGGATCTGCTCATGGGCGTTCTAATGCTCGCACGACAGGTACACGAGGGTAGAGCGGAAGTGGAGAACGAGTACAGTAGGATAGTAAAACCGGAAGGAAATATTAAGGCCCTCGAACTCATGAACCGTGTCTTCGAGCCCGTTGATACGGAATGGAGGGGTTTTCCGGTTATACCTAGGTCGGGACAGGCCTTAAAAGAGGAGTATCAGGAACATGATGCTCGCAAATATTTCGAAGATATTTTAGAGGATCTGCAGACATGGGAATTCGAGGAACCTGAAGGTTGCCGCTGCGGAGAGGTACTTCGTGGAATAATTGCTTCCAGCGAATGTCCTTTATTCGGGAAAGAATGTACGCCGGTGAATCCGGTAGGACCTTGCATGGTGAGTAATGAAGGAAGTTGTAATATAGAGTATAGATACGGAAAGGATTAGTGTGATCCCATCCACATAGGGGGCGATAACTTTTTATCATGTATCATAAGATGAAGCACCCTAGGTACAATGGTTCCAGATATCGCAGAAGAAATAGATGAATTGGAAAAAGAGATAAGGGAGACTCCTTACAACAAGGCTACACAGTTTCACATAGGCAAATTAAAGGCTAAACTATCCAAGCTGAAGGAAAAGCAGGAACGACTGGGAGAGGGAACTTCATCCGGTGGAGGGTACGGAGTAAAAAAAGAGGGGGATGCAACCGTAGGCCTGGTTGGATATCCAAGTGTGGGTAAAAGTACACTTCTTAACGAGTTGACCAACGCAAAGAGTCATGTCGCCGAGTACCATTTTACCACCCTGGATGTTATACCGGGTATAATGAATTACGAGGGGGCTGATATACAGATTCTTGATCTACCTGGCCTAGTCAAAGGTGCGGCTGCGGGGAAAGGCAGGGGTAGAGAAGTATTATCGGTTATCAGGGTAGTGGATCTCATTATACTGATGGGTGATGCGCTCCGCAGGGACATAGACACTATGGAGGACGAATTGGAGGCTATGGGCATCCGACTGAATAAGAAACCCCCCGACATAGTCATAAAAAAAAGAGATCGGGGTGGCATCGATGTGGGAAGTACCGTTGAGCTAACTAACCTGGAGCATGAAACGGTAAAGGAAGTGATGAGAGTTTACGGATACATCAACGCATCAATAATCATAAGGGACGATATCACGGTTGATGAACTCATCGATCACCTGAGGGGTAACCGTGTGTACATACCATCCTTCTCGGTGATAAACAAGGTAGATACACTTAATGATGAGGATTTAACTGAACTCGAAGAGTATTTGAACCTTTGGGATCCAACCTTCATATCGGTCAAAGAGGGAGCTGGAATAGAGGAATTAAAAAAACGGATCTTCGACTCACTCGACTTTATGAGGATATACCTCAGACCCCAGGGTGAGAAGGGTGACGACGAGCCGTTGATAGTCAAAAGAGGAGCAACGGTGGAAGACATCTGCAAAAAATTGCACAGTGATTTTATAGATAGGTTCAGATATGCCCGAATATGGGGGCCGTCCTCGAGGTTCCCCCAGCAACAGGTGGGGCCGGATCACGTATTGGAAGAAGGGGACACCGTAAGGATCATCATAAGATAGCAAAGGGTTTAAATGCAAGTGTAAAAACTTTGATAGTAATGAGAGAAATCATCTCCAAGGCCGCCAGTTCGGGGCTAGACTTCACCCGTAGAGGGGCCTTGAAATCTTTCCTGGCAAGGATCGATATCGAACAGGACACCTATGATATGGTATATACAACGATTAAAAATATGTCCTTTGAGAAGGATTTTTGCAAGATACCTTATGATAACAGGATAGTTTTTCTACCGCAGTGCCTAAGGAACGCAAATGAATGCCCCGCCGAACTGACCAATGACGGATACAGGTGTAAAAAATGCGGTAAATGTCCCATCGGTGAGATATTCACTCTTGCCGAAGAATTGGGCTATAAAGGAGCATACATTGTTCCCGGCAGCAGTCTCGTAAGAAATATAATCGAAAGAGACAGACCCAAAGCCGTCGTCGGCGTTGCCTGTTACCTAGAGCTTGCAGAAACTATGGAACATGTCGCGCTGTTGGATACCATACCCCAAGGCATACCTCTGCTCAAGGATGGCTGTGTCGGCACCGTTGCGGACATAGATAAGGTAAAAGAGATAATGAAAATGTACCGTAAGTAGAGGTAAAATGTGCATGAATGACCATTCAGGGGCTTTTGGTGTAACTGTAAAAAGTTTTTTGCGGGTAAGTAGATGGCGGATACAGTTGGTTTCCCTTGCTTCCATTCTACTGGGGCCTCTTTTTGCAGCGGATAAGGTTGGTGATCTTTTAACCGCGGATATATTATGGTTCGCCGTTTTCTTCTACGCGGTGGTCACATTTTCGTGTAACATAAACTGCTTCTATGATGTGGAACTCGATACTCTCAGGAAGAAGAAACTGGCATGGTCGGTAAATCAATTGGGTAGCAAGATGATCCCCCTCATGGCCTTCGAAACATTTGTAGCTGCCCTGGCACTGACCGCTCTGTACATACGAGGGCATCCCACGGTTGTGGTCCTAGGTATCATCGGATGGATACTTGCATATATTTACTCTGCACCACCTTTGAGGATAAAATCCAGAGGAATATTCAGTCCCTTACCGGTCAACATAGGGGTTTATATACTTCCACCTCTGGCGGGATTTTTGATAATCGATGACAAACTAACCGGTACTTTCGTCCTTTTCTTAGCAGGATACTCACTTCTCAATTTGGGTATTAATCTAGTCAATGTTTCGGAGGACTATTCTACGGACAGGATGGTGGGGGTCAAAACTATCTCCCACATTCTGGGTTTGAGAAGGACCCTTACCATCGCGGGTGTTTCATCTGCAGTTGGCTCCGTATCTGTATTGATCTCTTTTAATATGCTGCTGACCTTTCGTACAACAAGTTCGGTTTTATTCCTTTTATGCGCCTTGACAATGTTGATAACCACGGTAGATATAGGTATGATATCGTTAAAAAAGGGAAATCCGGAGTCGATGGCCCGTGAAAAGGCTGAGAAACTACCCTTCTACTTCATAATAACTAGATATCCGATGGTATTATTGCTGTTATTCGATCTGCTATAAACACCCAAAAAATTTATTATTATCGGAATCAGATATGATATCAGGCGATAAAATGAGAGTAAAATGGTTGGGAAATTCGTGCGTAGAACTACTAAGTGAAGAAAGGGTGGTCGTAGACCCGCACCCCACCGTCGAGTTATACGGGAAAGCGGACAAAATCCTAATCACCCACGAACATGACGATCACTTTGATAGGTCGGTTTTCGACAGGATCTCCGTAGATGCGGAAGTTTATGCTCCGAAGTACACCCTAGATAAATTCGAT
>JAFDTZ010000090.1 GCA_019594305.1 Thermoplasmata archaeon | reverse complement strand
TCGTAGTTCGGATTGAGGGCTGTAATTCGCCCTCATGAAGCTGGATTCGGTAGTAATCGCGGGTCAACATCCCGCGGTGAATATGCCCCTGCTCCTTGCACACACCGCCCGTCAAACCATCCGAGTTGAGTCCGGATGAGGTCATCTCATACGGGATGTTCGAATTTGGGTTCGGCAAGGAGGGTTAAGTCGTAACAAGGTATCTGTAGGGGAACCTGCAGATGGATCACCTCCTACGCAATTACCGGGGGCGGATATAAAGACACTATATTTTCGTCGTTCGTCATGTGATTTTTTTTCGTTAGTTAGACTGATAGCTTCTACCAAAAGATGATATATCCATTGACCTTATGTGATAACAATGGACCTTCTTGATGATGAATTCAACCTGCGTTTGCTGCGGTATCTGGTGTCCGGTGAAGGTGTAGATGTTAATATAAGCGCGGTATCCAGACTTCTAGATGTACATAGAGCCACATCAAAACGCAGAATATCACTGCTGTTGGATAACGGAATACTTGACCCTCCCAGATATCCTTTTCTTAACATCACCACACAGTACCCTCTTTTAGTACTGGTAAAGGCAGACCTTCCCCGTACGAAACAGGTAAATGATTTCATAAGGGATGATTCCCACATATTTGCTGAATTTACATGTATGGAAGGGCCTTACAATACACTTTTACTTGAATTTTTCAAAGATCTTGAGTCGTATCACTCTTGGAGGGAGCAGATAGTTCGTGAGGAAAAATTACCCTCAAGGGAATGGAGGGCACCCGCAGATGTAGCCATATTCAGCAACAAACTTACGTTCAAATACCATCCCGAGTGTTTTATGGATACGTTAAAAAAAGAATTCGATAAAAAGGGTCACCTTGAATTTGCAGGAACCCGTTTGGATGAATCATCCTTCAAACTCATGAGCTCACTTATTCAGGGTGATTGTATACGTACCAACCATTCTGAGCTGGGTAGAAGATTAGGGTCTGATCGTAAAACGGTAGATAGAAGGATAAACGCCCTTTTTGATCAGGGCATCATAGGAAGACCATCCTGCAGCCTTCCCAACTTGTTTATCCCACCGGATTACAACCTTGTAGTTTCCATGATAGAGGTAAGGGCGAAAAGGAGGAATATACGGGAATACATCCTAAAGGACCCTAACGTTTCGTGGGCCTTAGAGACTAGTACGGGTCGATACAATTTTTTGATATTTACCGCATTTCGCAGCATAGAAGATTTCTTCAACTGGGGAGAGAAACTCGTAAACTTTTATCCGGATTGCGTAGGTGCCGTTTCTAATATATTCCTATCACCGAAGATGATACGTTCCATAGCCCCTCAAAAACTATACCTTGGATGGATAGAAAGGCATTTATGGGAAGTCAAGAGTAAAGGAAGGCGGTAATCATGTACCATTTTATGCAAGTAAGAAACCCAACATGTACATATATCTGCCTAAAAGTTGTAACCCAAGTATTTATACAACTACTTTTTCTTGATTTTTACAAAATAAGGGGAAAATAAAATGGCTGCAAAAGGATTTAACGCATATAAGATGGCTCAGGAACAGTTCGACAGGATCGCCGATAAATTGGAATTGTACGAAGGTACACGGGAATTGTTGAGGACGCCCATGAGGGAATACCATTTCACCGTTCCAGTTAAGATGGATGACGGCAAGGTAAAGGTATTCCAGGGGTACAGAATACAGCATAACGATGCTCGAGGTCCGTGCAAAGGAGGTATCAGATTCCATCCCCAGGAAACCGCCGATACTGTCCGCGCACTCTCTATGTGGATGACATGGAAATGTGCAGTTGCGGACATACCTTTGGGTGGGGGAAAGGGCGGGGTTATATGTGACCCCCATGATCTATCCGAAAGGGAACAGGAAAGACTATGTCGTGGCTGGATACGACAGATAGTCAAGAATATCGGGCCTGTGGAAGACATACCAGCACCGGACGTTATGACAACAGCACAGCATATGCTGTGGATGATGGACGAATACGAACATATAGCTGGCGGTAAATATCCAGGTGCTATAACCGGTAAGCCGGTGGGCCACGGAGGTTCATTGGGTCGAACCGAAGCCACGGGTTACGGCGTAGTGTTCATACTCAGGGAATCGCTGAAAGAACTGGACATAGATATATCCGATACCACGGCCATGATACAGGGTTTCGGAAACGTGGCCCAGCATGCCGCGGAACTGTACATTGAGTACGGCGGCAAGGTACTTGGTGTCTCCTGTTGGGATCAGGAAGATAGTAAGGCTTATTCGTATATTCGGAAAAACGGTATAGACTTAGAGGAACTAAGGGGTATTACAAACAGGTTTGGTAGTGTGGATAAAGAGAAGGCCGAGGAACTAGGCTATGAAAGATTACCGGGTGATGATTGGATCGCTCAGGAAGCCAACATTTTGATCCCGGCGGCCCTTGAGAATGCTATAACCGGTGATAACGTTGACTGGATCAAACCATCGGTTAAGCTCATCGTTTCCGGTGCCAACGGACCCATAACTCCCGAAGCCATGGATGTACTCGAAGGTAAAGATATCATGGTGATACCGGACTTCCTGGCTAATGCAGGAGGTGTTGTATGCAGTTATTTCGAACAGGTACAGAACAATACCAATTACTACTGGCCAAAGGAAGAGGTTCTAGGCAAGCTGGACGATAAGATGACTTCGGCCTTCTATGGTGTCATGGACCTGGCCAAGAGAAAAAATATACCGATACAGGCTGCAGCTTATATGATAGCCATATCCAGAGTGGTAGATGCATGCCGTATGCGGGGATGGATATGAATCAGATATGGGAAACCGCGACCATGAAATAAGGAAAACAATTTCAGATATAATCGGTATCGAACCAAAGCAAGCTACCAGCTCGGAAACTGCATTAGACAGGTCCTTTCTGAGAGAAGTACTCTTCGTAGCCTCGGACTTCAACTTCTTCCAGATAGAAGAGGAAGGGCGTTTGTACAGATTGTTCAATGAATCATTCTCTCCCCACGGACAAATGAACACACCCAAGGTATCACACGTGGAAAGTCCGCAGGATGCCATGGAATACAGTAAGTTAAAGAAACCTGAGATCATATTGATCTTTAACAGCCTATCCAACAAGGATATTCATGAAACAGCATCTCAGCTCAAAAAGGTTAACACCGATGTGCTGGTTGTTTTCATCGGTGTAGATCCGATCGAGATACAAAAACTAAAGAAAGAGGACGACGATAGTTTGGATTGGTTCTTCACGTGGGACGGAGACGGAAGGTCACTTGTACATATCGTACGTTTTCTGGCCGATGACCTATCGATAAAAAATAAAAGGTTCCGAGAGAACTGTAAATATATACTTCTAATAGAGGATTCCGTGACATATTATTCTAGGTACGTATCCATGATCTACAAGGAGATAACCGAGCAAGAAAGGGATATCCTCCGAGAAGATGTTACAAGGGAGCAGCTTGAGACCAGACTTGCAAGGAGACCCAAACTGCTACTCGCGGAAGACTTTGACAAAGGAGAAAAACTCTATCAACAATACAAAGATAAACTTCTTTGTGTGATAACGGATATGCACGACAACAAAGGTAATACCAGGGCCGGACTCGAGCTGGCAGATAGAATCAGCCGGGATCATAACGATATAAAGGTACTTATCCAATCATCCGAAAATATAGCCGACAAGGAGTCCCTGCCACAGGATGCGGAGTTCGTCGCAAAAAATGCACCGTCCCTTGTAAGTCGTACACGAAAGTTCCTGAGGGAAAACTTGGGCCCTACGGTTCTTGAGATAACGTCGAATGGCGCTCCCGGAGTTAAGATCACCGGATTGATGGAACTTGAAAACACATTTGTAGATACAGAACCCAAGGATATACTGGATAATTTCTTTGAAATCCTGGAATGGCTAAATGCCAGACGGGAGTACGAGCTAGCTAGTGTATTTTACGAGATATATCAAGAATTACACAATAAACCTGCAAAAATGCGGGAAAGATTGCTGGATACTCTAGAAGACTACAGATATACCGCCTTCCGCTGCACGATTTCGGATTATAAACGGGATACCTTCGGACCCCATATCGGACTGTGTCGGATCGGTGGTGGGGCCTTAGGAGGTAAGGCAAGAGGTCTGGCATTCATCTCAAAAATAATATCATCCTATCTAGAAGAACACATGTTACCCGGATTGACCATTACGGTACCCAGAACAATGGTGCTATCCACGGAGGTCTTCGATAGGTTCTTAGAGCAGAACGACCTTTTGAGAGAGGATATACTCGAATTACCCGATGAACGTTTAGCTGCCAAGTTCATGAAGGCAGAACTACCTACTACGGTACTGGGTGATCTAAGGTCTTTTGTAAGACAAACCAGAACACCTCTCATCGTTCGTTCGTCGGGCGTACTCGAAGATGCTCTTCTTCAGCCTTTCGCAGGTGTTTATTCGTCACTTTTACTCCCTAACGAGTCCTGGGAGACCAATCTAAGGTTTCAGGATATATACAATGCTATCAAGTACGTTTATGCCTCCACCTTTTTCCGCGAAGCCCGTACTTACCTAAAATCAACCACAAGGCAATTGGGAGACGAAAAGATGGCCGTCATAATACAGGAAGTGGTCGGTAAACGGCACGAAGATCAATTCTATCCTACAATCTCAGGAGTTGCTAGGTCCATAAATCACTATCCTTCGGGATGCTGCCCACCGGAAGAGGGGGTAGTTTACCTTGCCCTGGGCCTTGGTAAGTCCATAGTCGAAGGAGGATTAGCGTATCGCTTTTGCCCCGCCCACCCTAAATCATCCCCCCCTGGCAATACCGACGATCTTTTGAAAAATTCTCAAAAACATCTGTATGCACTGCATCTGGAAACCATATACAAGATGATAGATCTGGATGAAGAAAAAACATTATCTAAGTTGGATCTGAAAACAGCCGAGAGACACGGTGAGTTAAGGTGTACCGCATCTACTTATGTACCCCAAAGTGAACGGTTGTATCCCGGCATTAGTTATGATGGTCCCAGGGTAATCGATTTTGGCCCTATACTGGCCCACGGATCTCTGCCCCTGGCAAAGGGCATACGTGCACTGCTACGTATCACCGAGCTTGCATTGGGTTCGCCTGTGGAAATAGAGTTTGCAGTTAATGTAGAACGTAAATGCCGTAAAGCAGAGATGTACGTTCTTCAGGTGCGACGATTGGTAAACGTAACCCATGGTTCCACCGATATCGAACTCCAGGACATTGAGAAAGATAAGATACTATGTTACAGCGATCGTGCGTTGGGTGATGGTGTGAAACAAGATATAACGGATATCGTTTACGTCATGTCCGATACATTCGATATATCAAAAAGTCCAATGATGGTACGAGAGGTAAGGGACATAAACAATAAACTGATGGACAAAGAAAGGCCTTTTTTACTAATCGGTCCCGGTCGGTGGGGTTCGTCGGATAGCTGGATGGGTATTCCGGTGAATTGGAGCGATATCGTTGGTGCTTCCGTGATAGTGGAAACCCCACTTTCAGGACGGTCGATAGAACCTTCCCAGGGCTCGCATTTCTTCCATGATATGGTATCGTCTGATACGGGATACCTGCTACTGGAGAAGAAGGAGATGATAGACTGGAAATGGCTTGAGGGGCAGGAGTTGGTGGAAGAAAAGGATCATGTTAGACACGTTCGGGTCAAAGAACCCTTAGAGGTAAGGCTCGATGGTAGGAGTGGAAAAGGGGTAATCTTTAAAAAATAGCCAAAAAACTGATATTCACAGTCTTGGTATGTGATTACAATAACTAAGATATTGGCGGTAATAATGGACGATAAATATAAGGATGCAGAAACTAGAAAGGACAATACGTCAAGAGTTGATCATTTAAAGGAGAGGGTAAAGGAACTTAACTGTATTTACGGGATAACAGATCTGGTTCATGATACATCCAAGCCCTTTAAAGAGGCGATGCAGAGTATCGTGGAGTTAATACCACTCGCATGGCAGCATTCGGATATATCCGAAGCTAAGATAATCATAGACGGTTTGGAGTTCAAGACAAAGGATTACAAAGATACTCCTTGGACACAGGAGAGTAAGATCAAATGGGATAATAAAACGGTCGGTACCCTCCGGGTTGCTTATCTCGAAGAGAAACCGAAGATGGATGAAGGGCCTTTTTTAGAGGGCGAACGACGACTGATACATGCAATTTCCGATCTGCTGGGCAAGTACATGATTGATCGAGGCGTGAAGGATAGTTCACTTCAGGAACTTGGCAGAAAAAAAACCTTACACGAAAACACTGATAAGGCTCAATGGGAGGTTATCATCGATCTGCTAATGAGGACAGACCCTAGGATGCTACTCAGGATCACCAGGAAGATGGTGTACTATCTTTATCGTAACGAGAACAAGAAGATAACCGATCTGATGCAGACCGTTTGCCCCATCGAACGAGGTCCGGGGATACCGCAGTGGTGTGGAATCAACATGCCGAATCCTAGACAGGACATGGATACTCTTAAAAGGATACAGAAAGGAGTTTTTGAGATAGCCAGGGACACTCTTTCATCGGAGGAAATATCCGAACAATTCCAACGCTGGTTACGAGAAGATAAAGCAAGACCTCTACTGCTGGCATCCCAGAGGGCGGGCATTACACTCGTCGATATCACAGACGAACTTAACAGATTTTACGAAAACCTCGGTGGTGAAAAATCCCTTGCACCGGAAGATAGTAAAGCCATACGAACATCACTTCTTAGACGCTTCTTCTCTGAACGTTTGGAATTTATCAACATAGCAAAAAAGTTTATCACAATAGATAGTTTTATTCCACTTTTGAAACGGGTAATCGGGCCGGCACAGGGTGCAGGAAAGCTAGGCGGTAAGTCATCCGGTCTTTTCCTAGCTAAGAACATCATTCAATTAGAACTTCCCGTTGAAGAGGATACGGATTGGATATCATTTCCAAAGAGTTGGTATCTAACATCCGACACGATGATGGATCTTATCCAGTACAACGACCTTGACGAGGTACTCCATCTCAAATACCTCGAACCTGAAGAGATACAGCAGGAAATGCCCATACTGGAACATTTATTCAAGAGCGCTGTCTTCAGTGCAGAGATAATCGAAGGACTCCGGAGGATACTTAGAGATCTGGAAGGAAGGCCTATAATCGTTCGTTCATCGAGCTTGCTCGAGGATAGTTTCGGAGCAGCATTTTCAGGAAAATACAAGAGCCTTTTTATCGCCAATATAGGCAGTGAGGAAGAAAGATTAAGTGAACTTATGAACGCCATAGGTGAAGTTTATGCATCTACATTGGCACCGGATCCAATAGAATATCGTAGAGAGAGAGGTCTTTTGGATGTTAACGAGGAGATGGGTGTGCTTATACAGGAAGTAGTTGGCACACGTATAGGTCCCTATTACTTACCGGCATATGCGGGAGTAGTCTTCAGCAGAAACGAGTTCCAATGGTCTCCAAGGATACGTCGTGAGGACGGTATAGTCCGGATGGTCACCGGGTTGGGTACCAGAGCAGTGGATCGTATAGGAAACGATTATCCCATACTTATCTCACCGAGACGTCCCGAATTAAGAGTGAATACAACCGCTGAAGAACGTGTAAAATATTCTCAAAGATATATGGACGTTATCAATATGGAAAAAGGGATACTCGAAACGGTTGATTCAATTGAAGTGTTTAGAAAGTACGGTGAAGACTATCCGTGTTTCAAAGATGTTGTGTCCGTATATAAGGACGGTGGCCTGTCACCGATATCGTATCTAACCAATCTAAAGGAGGAAGATTTAGTAGTTACTTTTGATAAGTTGTTCGAGAAAAATGATTTCGTTAATCGTATAAGATGGATAATAGATCTATTAGAAGACAAACTTGGCATCCCTGTGGATGTGGAATTCGCCTCAGATGGTGAAAAACTGTATGTTCTTCAGTGTCGTCCTCAGAGCCAATCAAAGGAGATAGTGAGAAAACCCGTGCCAACGGATACTTCGGAAGAGCACAAGATATTTTCCGCAAACAAGTACGTTACCACGGGGTACATAGATAATATCGAATATGTAGTCTATGTGGACCTACAAGGCTACGAAGCCTTGGAACGAAGGGAGGACATGTATAAGGTAGCGAAGGTAGTCAGCGAATTGAATAGTAAATTACCCAATAGACGTTTCATACTTATGGGTCCCGGGCGCTGGGGCAGCAGGGGCGACATCAAATTAGGTGTCCCGGTGGTATACCGGGATATAAACAACACATCGCTACTCGTGGAGATAGCCAGGGAGAAAGGTGGATATGTACCTGAACTATCCTTCGGAACACATTTTTTCCAAGACCTTGTAGAAGCGGATATCAAGTACCTGCCTTTGTACCCGGATAATTCTGAGACTTTATTCAACGAAAGATTCCTAAAAAAGTCACCCAATCATCTATCGGATATACTGCCCAATCGAGAAGAAATGGAAGGGATAGTAAGGGTCATCAAGATATCCAAGCTCTATAAAGATTGTACTATGTCGGTAGTTATGGATGGTGAGAAGAACGAGGCCTTGGGTTACATCAAGCCGGCGGACCACTGGGAGTGGAGGTCGGATAAATTGGAAGAGATAGCACAGGATCTAGATGCGGAATTATACGGTGTTAAGGCATTCTACGTTCTCGGGAGTACAAAAGACGGAACGGCCGGACCCGGAAGTGACATAGATATTATAATACACTTTGACGGTGATGAAGTACAGAGGGATAAATTGCTGTCTTGGTTCAAAAAACGCGAAAAGGAGATAATGGACGTAAGTTCCGAACGTGCAAAAAAAATATCGGGTGACCTTTTTGACATCCATATAATAACCGATAAGGACATAGAAAAGAGAACTTCATGGGCGGCACACATAGATTCACCCTACGGTTCCGCCAGGGAGATCCCCCTTGATTAATCTACCGAAATAATATCTCTGGATGCCTTTTCCGGCATATCGGTATCAAATTTAATAACCGATAGTTCAGGGCCGTCGTGGGACGCGTTGAAACAGTGAGTGCCGT
>JAFDTZ010000193.1 GCA_019594305.1 Thermoplasmata archaeon | reverse complement strand
CGATCTTAACAAAGGTGATCAAAATGTATAACGAAGAGAACATAAACCAGGCGATACTTGATTATGCCAAAGAAAGCGGTAGATTATCGGAAGAACTGTTCCATAAATATCTCGATGAGTTCCCGGAGAGAGACTGGGACTTACCGGAAGAGATATGGGTCAACAATTACCTTGCGTGGCTTCTTTTTGAAAAGGAACTACCGGAGATCGGGATGACAGTTGCGGAAGAGTTCGCAGAGAAAACGACCGACTTGAGTCCGGAGATGAAAGAGAATATCCTACGGATGAGGGATGTTATCCGTTCGGAATTCATCATTATCTCGAAAAAGGGGCGGTTCGTTAAGGTCAAGGATAGGAAGACGAGCAAGAGATATAAGGTGAAACTAAGCCAAGGATCGCCCGTATCTACCAACACACTTATTACGGGGCGCATACAGCCCTTCGAAGACCGATATCGTTTTGCCGGTGTTTTTTTGATGAAGGAATCTCCCTTGCTTTGGGATCCGGAAATACTTATGGATGCCTACGACCAAGAAGAATTAAAGAAGATCGAGAGTATATTGTTACGACGAAATTCCTCTCTCACATCGATACTGAATAAATATCCTGCTAATTGGATAGACCGGATGTGTGAGCTTTATGGTCTCGATGAGAGGGTGAAAAGGGAAAAGGTCAAGGCCATCGAAAATAAACTGGTCAATGATCTACCGGAGATAGTCTCGGAACTATCGGAGGAATCAAAAGAAGCTCTTGTGTTATGCATCAGCGAAGGCGGTGCTGTGAAATACGGTCTTCTCAAAAAATACGATGACGATATGGACTTTTTCTGGAAGGGAGAGACTTCCACTATAGGTCTATTGAGGCAGAGAGGATTGATCATCGTCGGAAAGATGATATTCGGCGAGAGACGTTACAGAGTTGCCTTCGTACCCGTCGAGATACGCGATGATTTGGGATCACTGTTGTCCGAATGACCGGTCGTGGAAATGGCTACTTGGATGTTGAAATACGTAACCGTGGAGGTAGAATAGGTGAATGTCATAGACAAGATATTATGGCTTTGAACAAAACTATATCAATACGTTTATTGAAACTAAGCAAAACTTTTAAGTAAATCGACTTACATAACTTAATTAAAAGGAGGATAAAAAATGAAAACAATGAGAACCCTGTCTTTTTGCATCGTTATATTATTGGTAGTAGCTACATTCTCTAGTGCAGCAATTTTTATCGAGCAATCTAGCGAAACAAACGAACTGAATGAAGAGATATACGTGGAGGCTCCCATTACACATTACACTATCTTTGAAAGCGACTTTCAGTGGGCGTCCGCATCGAAGGTGGACAGCCCCTTCTGGGAATTGAGGACAAAAGCGTCCCGTGTGAGCGGTTATTCCGACCTCGACGGCCCCTTGGTAGGGATAACCATCCATCACTGCGCCGGCACCTATGGCTGGGCGAACGATCCGGCCGATGGTGTAAACCAGGTACACAAGGCCAACGACTGGCCCGGTGCGGCTTACGATTTTATTATCGGATTGGACGGAACCATATACCACGGCGGTCCTCTGGACAGCCTTGGCTGGCATGCCGGTGACTACCGTAATATCAACAACATAGCCATATCTTTCGAGGGAAATTTCAACGAATACGCCCCCAACGAAGAGCAATACGATGCTGGCGGTCATCTGATCGCGCATCTGGTATCCATCACCAGTATCACCGATACCAGGACCGGTTCGATCGATCTTAATATAGGTAGTTTTGACGATGTTACTCCACATGGTTCTTGGGGTTCCTATGGCTGTCCGGGACAGTACTTCAGCCGGGCTTCACTTGAATATTATTATAATCTATACATGGACGGCTCGGATCCGGCCGAGTTCATATTGGATCACTGGTCGGTAGCTCCTCAGAGAGT
>JAFDTZ010000059.1 GCA_019594305.1 Thermoplasmata archaeon | reverse complement strand
AGGTCACTCGCTTAGAGCAACCTCATGCTCTCTTTGTTCGATTCCAGGCCTACGAGGGCCATGTTCATGCTCTTTCCGTTTTTCTTCCATCTTCCTATCATTTTACCACTTAGTACTAAGAATACGGTACTAGTATATATAATATCTTGAATATATAAGTAGATAAAGTGAAAAGTCTCATAGATATCTTTAACTTTGAAGTTGAAGCAAGCGTGCCCATCGAAAATCTATCTTGGTTCAAAGAATTACATGTATCGAGGGCAGGAACTATATTTCGCGCCTGAAGTGTGTTATAGTGAGATGGAGACATGTTTACTGGTAAATTGATCTACCTTATCTTTGGTGGTTTCTTTCTTTTCGGGCGGCGGTGAATATCTTTAAGTGTACGGTGATTTTCACGATAACTGGATAAACTCAAAAAGGTCGAAAATGTGCCGAACTAACGTCCCCCTTTATATCCGTTTCATCCGCTCCGCTCCTGAAACAAAAATATGCGGGGGGAGGGATTTGAACCCTCGGAGACCTATGTCACAAGGTCCTAAGCCTTGCCCCTTTGGCCATGCTCGGGTACCCCCGCGGAAATGAGCGTTAGCGAATTTCGAGGACAAACCGGAAAAACGTTCCGGTGATCGCCCGCATGTTGAAACGAGTTTGCGAGTAACGAAGGTGTTTTGGATCGCCAATTTCCAATTGGCGAGAACAGGATTTTTATTCCTGCGTAAACGATGGTGATGCCATTTGGAGGTACTATCAAACATATGTGTAATAAGACAATTACGGTCAAATAGATACTCTGCGGCCCGTTGGATCTCGTTCGAATCTGCCGAACTCTTCCATGGTCGCCAGCTCTACACCTTTAAACACAGGCCCGTCACGGCAAACCTGTAAACCATCTATAGTGCAAGAATCACACAATCCCATGCCACATTTCATGTATCGTTCGAGAGAGGCCTGTACTGGTAAACCCCTCTCAACACACATATCCACTACCTTTTTCATCATCTTCTCGGGTCCGCATGTTAGGACCCGGTCCACACCGTCAAGCATATCTGCCGCCAGTTCGGTAACCACACAGTGCCTTCCGGCGGAACCATCGTCGGTGCATTGCTCCAGACGGGATATCTTAGACATCTCATCTACAAAAAGCAGTTCGTCGGAACAAGAGGCACCCAGTGCTACCCTTACTTTACAACCGTCTCTGTTCAAAGCCTCAACCGCCGGTAAAAGGGACGCTCCGCCGTAGCCACCCATGACCACCAATGCATCACCCCTTCCGAGATCATAGCCGTTCCCGTAGGGCCCTCTGATCCCCAACCTATCACCTACGTCCATACTGTGCAGTGTTTCGGTTCCCTTGCCCACAGCCTTTACAGTTATTGAACATTTTCGATGTGTGCGCGAGAGTGCCAGTGGAAATTCGTCCACACCGGGAACCCAGAGCATGATGAACTGTCCCGGGCGTGCCTTAATAACTCTATCAAAGTAAAATGATTTAATGGTAGGCGTCTCCTCTTTGATCTCCTTGATCTTAACTGTCTTCAACTTACTCATGTTATACCCCAATCCCTTCGAGTATTATAGAATTTTTCTTCAAGTCCGTTTGAACCATTTATCTATCTCTTTCGTTGAGAATCTGATTATCGTAGGCCTACCGTGGGGGCATGTATAAGGATTATCGGTGCGCCCGAGTTCTACCAATAAATCCCTGGCTGAGCTTACAGAAAGCATATCTCCTGCGGTGACGGAAGAATGGCAGGCCATATACCTGATCATCTCTTCCCTGCGATCGTCGAGGTCGCAGCCCTTCATCGCCATCAACTCGTCTAGTATGGAATGTATAATCTCCTTTCCCTGTAACTCACCCAACACCACCGGCAGACCGATGACTCTGAAGGTGGTCTTGCCAAAGGGTTCTATATGGAATCCGAGGTTATTCAGCAACCCCTCGTTAGCCCTGAGTATAGCCGCCTCTCTAGCCCTCAACTCTATGTTCACCGGGCTGACCAATCGCTGGCTGTCGATTCTGTCCCCCCTGGCTTTTTTGATTTTCTCGTAATTGATTCTTTCGTGGGCCGCATGCTGATCTATCACGGCCATTCCCTCCGATGTCTCGGTAATTATGTATTTATCGTAGAGTATCCCGATAACCCTCATCTGGGAGAGCTTTGACTCCGGGACATCGTTTCCCTCCTCCAGCTCGAGCCTCTGCTGCCTGGTCATCTCGGTCTTAACTTCGCTCTCCTCTTTTTTAACCCCCCTTTCCTCTTCAACTACCGTTTTCGGCGACGGTACCAGGTCATCACCTAATAAAGCATATCTTACACTTCTAGAGACCTCTTCTTTTACCTTATCGCCGTTAAGGAATCTTATCTTTATCTTGGTGGGGTGTACGTTGACGTCGATATCTTCCCCCGGAATATCTATGTTAAGAACGGTAATGGGATATCGTTTCTTTGGCAGCAGAGTTCCATATCCCTCCGTCACCGCATCTTTGAGAAGTCGATTGTTAACGTATCTGTTATTTACGTATGTGTATATATGGTCCCTGGTGGATCGCGATATTTCAGGTTTGCTCAGTGCACCTTTAACGGATAACAGGTCATCCGACGTATCCACCATCACCATCTTTCTAGCTATGTCCACACCGTAGATGTGCTTTATGTTCTCCTCCAAAGAATCCGTTTTTGATGTGAAAAGAAGCTCGTTATCGTTGTGGAACAACACGAACCGGGTTTCAGGATGCGCCAGCGCGTATCTTGTCACTACCTCGCTAATATGTGCGAATTCGGTACCCGTCTTCTTAAGGTATTTTCTCCTGACCGGTGTATTGTAAAACAGATCGTTTACCTCCACCGAAGTTCCCTGGGGACAGCCTACATCCCTCAAATGTTTCTTCTCTCCGCCGTGGATGACATACTCAGTACCTTCGATGGAATCTTGAGTCTTGGCGGTCACTCTTACCTTGGCAACCGCCGCTATGCTCGACAAACCTTCCCCTCGGAATCCAAGGGTATCTAAGTCGTTCAAATCGTCTATACATCTTATCTTGCTGGTAGAGTGTTTTTCGAAGGCCAATTCCACCTCTTTAGAACACATCCCTACGCCGTTATCCTTAACGATCATGTACTTCTTGCCGCCGTCTCCTACCTCCACTGTAATCTCGTCGGCACCGGCATCCAGTGAGTTTTCTATCAATTCCTTCACCACCGATGCCGGCCTTTCTATCACTTCGCCGGCGGATATCTGGTTTACGGTTTCCTGGGAAAGTACGATTATCTCTTTCGTCATTGTTCCTCCGTTCTTTTCTTCAGCTTCCATAGTACATTCATGGCATCCAAAGGTGTTATATTATCGATGTCCAAATTTTTCAATTCACGGATAACGGGATGGGTATCTTTGGAAGTTCCTCCCTTTACATCGAACACTAACTGTGTAAATTTAGGTGAGTTAACATCCTCCATCTTAACCGTATGTTCCTCCTCTATCTGTTTAAGCACCTCTCTGGCCCTTTCAACAACGGTTTTCGGTACTCCCGCAAGGGCGGCGACGTGAACGCCGTAGCTTTCATCGGTGTGCCCCTCCCTAACCTTCCTGAGGAAGGTAACGGTACCCCCGTCTTCCTTGGTCGCCACATGAAGGTTCTTTACACCTTCGATGGCCCTTTCCAGCTCGGTGAGCTCATGGTAATGGGTGGCGAAAAGGGTTTTCGCACCGATCTCCCGGGTTATGTACTCGGTGACGGACCACGCTATACTGAGTCCGTCGAATGTGCTGGTGCCGCTGCCTATCTCGTCGAGTAGGACCAAACTGTTCTTCGATGCGTTGTGTAGTATCTTTGCCAGCTCCACCATCTCAACCATAAATGTCGACTGCCCCTTTGTTAGGGCATCCAGGGAGCCTACCCTGGTAAATATTCTATCGACTAGTCCTATGTGTGCCTCTTCGGCGGGAACGAAACTGCCCACGTGTGCCATAAGAGTGATATGAGCTATCTGCCTCATGTAGGTCGATTTACCCGCCATGTTGGGTCCTGTGATTATCAAAAAATTGTTCTTTCCCATATCCAGATGACTGTCGTTGGAGACGAATCCGTCTACGCTCCTTTCCACCACCGGATGCCGCCCCTCCCTTATCACTATCCGATCGTCGGTTGACATCTCAGGCATCGAGTAATCATTTCTCAGGGCGATGTATGAAAAATTAGCCAGTACATCCAATTCTCCCACTGCATGGGATGTCTGCTGAAAACGCGACGAGTTATTGCTGATATCTTCCCTCAACTCTTGGAATATATCATATTCGAGTGCCACCATCTTTTCTTCCGCACTCAATATCTCCTCTTCACGTCTTTTCAATTCCTCGGTGTAATATCGTTCCGCGTTCTTCAATGTTTGTTTCCTAGAATACTCGTCGGGCACCTTATGGCTTACGTTACGGGGTACCTCGATATAGTAACCGTGTACCTTATTGTAACCCACCTTCAATTTCGATATGCCCGTTCTTTTCCTTTCTTGAGACTCTACGGTATTTATCCAGTCCTTGCCCTGGCGAGTCAACTCTCGGAGTTCATCCAGTTTTTCGTCGTAGCCCTCCTTGATGAAACCCCCTTCCCTGAGCGATGTAGGTGGTTCCTCGGTTATCGCCGAGTTGATAGTATCTTTAACATCTTTCAAGGTATCGATATTATCTTCGATCTCAATGAGTTTATCACTTTTTACCTCTTTTAAGAGTTCTTTCAATGTTTTTATACGCTCCAAGGTGTTTCGTATCATCAACATATCCCGGGGATTTGCGGTACCGTAAATTATCCTGCTGATCAGTCGCTCAAGATCCGCGATACCCTTCAGTTTATCCCTAATGTCGTCCCTCAGATAAAGGTCGTCCGTTAAATCCTGTACCGCATTTAATCTACTCTCTATACCCTGAAGATCCGTCAAAGGCCTCTGTATCCACGCCTTCAACCTTCTTGAACCCATCGCCGTGAGTGTATCGTCCATGACGTCCAGGAGAGTATCCTTTTTACCACCATCCCTCATGTTTTTGAATATTTCAAGGTTTCTTAGTGTAGTCGCATCCAGGATCATGTGCTCTTTCCCGGAATAATACTGCAGACGTTTGATGTGTTCCATGGCCCGCTTTTGGGTATCTTCAAGGTAGTCGTAGGCCGCCCCGGCCGCCCTTACCGCCATATCTTTATTTTCAAGACCCAGTGATTCGATGGTCTCGGTACCGAAGTGCTCCATCAACTTGGCCTTGGCAACAGGTAGTAGAAAACTTTCCTCCCGGTGACCGTGTACCATCGTATCACATTCACGTTTCAGCCTTTCAACGAATCTATCGTCGTCCGTCAACTTTTCGGTGGTTATACATTCCGATGGTTCGAACCTTAGAAGCTCGGCCATCACTTCCTCCTCATCCTCTAACTCAGTAACGAAAAAATCACCCGTGGAAATGTCAACGAAGGCCGCACCATATGGACCACTACCGCACAAACACATAAGATAATTGTTACCCTTCCCTTCCAATAATCCCTCATCAACTACCGTTCCCGGAGTGACCACCCTGACGATGTCTCGTCTGACCAGTCCCTTCGCTTCACTGGGATCTTCCACCTGCTCTGCGATGGCTACCTTGTAACCCTTTTTGATCATGCGCTGGAGGTAGGATTCAACCGAATGAAAAGGTATACCCGCCATGGGTATAGGGTCCTCTTTGTCCTTGTCTCTAGAGGTCAATACGATGTCAAGCTCTTTGGATGCTATTTTGGCATCTTCCCCGAACATCTCATAAAAATCGCCCATCCTAAAGAACAATAAAGTATCCGGGTGCATCCTCTTAAGTCGATAGTACTGTTCCATCATGGGTGTGTTTTTACTCATTCTATTCTTCCCGTGGATAATCGTTGGTAAGTAATAAACCTTTTTTGGAAGCTCTATCCTCGCTACAAAGTTAAATACCACCTTGTTCATTACAGATTAGAAATGGGGCAATACAATGAGACGATACGATATAGTGAAAATAAGGGAAAACGGATTATTGAGGTTACCGGACGATTTCGCATACGATATCGGTATGGTCAAGGGTTCCTATTTTCTCGTTGAAATAAACCCTCAGATCAAAGAAGCAAATATTGAGAGGGTGGCACTTCCGGGTAAAAATCTATACGAACTGGAGATAACAGCTCTCGATAGACCGGGTGTCCTTTCGAAGATACACGGTATCCTTGGACGTTACAGGGTTAATATAGCCTTCAGCGAGGGCGAGGAGATCAAGGGGACCGACACCGCTGCCATCGTATCTGTGATCGACGTTAGTCAGATGAACATTTCTCCCGAAACTCTCGAAGCTAATGTAAGTAAAATCAAAGAAGTCAAAGAGGTATTTCTAAATCGTATAGATTAGAATGATCGCTAGGAATGTAAATAAAACCATAGCATAATAATTATTTGATGTACCTAGTGTTCTAAAATTTGTTCCAAGTTTCTCGATACCTTCGAACTCCAGCATATTAAGTGAAAAGATCAATAGGAACAGCGCACCGGCTATAACAAAAATTAGAATATCCATTGGAACGAAGACTGGAGACAAATACAAACCTAAAAAAATCAAAATCATAGCCGGTATCCCGGATACTACGGACTTTATATTGACGGTTTTGTAATGGGGCCTACTACCGTCGTCCTGCCATAACAGATAATTCATCTTCAGCATAACCAGCAGTGCCATGACGAAACTTGCCTGAAATAGGATGGCATAATAACCACCGAGTCCTTCCAACAACTCGCTTTTAGCGAAGGCGTTCAGTGAAGGTGACAGGCTGCCCAGGGCGAAGGACAACATAACTACGGATGTGAATATGAATATGTCTCTTTGGTAGGTGAGATCTCTAACCTTCCTTGTTCTTTGCAGGTCCGAGAGAGTACCTGTGGTCAAGAACAGGCCGGTGGTAACTATAGCATGGGCGATCACATAATAAGTTACTCCCATGGTATTTTCCGTAGCGATGCCCACGAGAACTATACCCATGAGTCCGATGGAGGCATATGCAAGCAATCGCCAAACATCGTTCTGGAAGAGAGCCATGGTGGTGCCGAAGAATATCGATGCGAAGGCGACTATCAGTAATAGGTCTGACATATGGCTCATGGGTAGATACAGAGTGAACATCAGCATGGCGTATATGGGTGCCCTACGGGTCATTCCAGCCAGCAGAGCGCAGATCGGGGTATCCGACTCAGAGTACACATCGGGGAGCCAGAAATGAAGTGGGAAAATACCCGCTTTCAGTATCATAGCTACAAATGCGATGCCAACGGCTATGTCCACCTCCCGTGAGCGACCTATATGTTCGCCTATCAGCTCAAAGTTGAGGTGGCCGGTGTTGAGATAGATTATACCGATCGATAGTAAAAATAAATAGGATGCAATCACTGAAAAAAGTAGATATCTGAAGGCCGCTCTATTGGAATTGTCATTACCGGATATTGCCACCAAAGCAAAGGCGGATGCCGATGCTAGTTCCATGAGTACGAAAAGATTGAAAATATCCCTGGTCATGAAAACGCCTATAAGTGCACCGTGCATCACCAGTATGAGTGAAAAAAACTTGTAACGTTTTGGATCATTTTTATAGTAGGATACGGCGTATATGCCCACCAGGGTGAAAACAATCAATTCTCCAAAAAGAAATATCAGTGTGAAACCTTCTATACCTACTTCGATACCGGAAGTTCCTTCCCACCCACCAACAAATGTGTTAAAGAGGGTATCGGGTATCTGATAAAAATCCGGTATTTGATAAAAAAGGACAAAAGCGGGAGATATGATCCCACATAAGAAAAGAGCACTTGATATCTTTGGAAACTCACCCAGATAAGACAGTATCCCGAGCATAATAGCAAAAAGTAGTGCAAGGGCCACCATAAATAATATCATTTATTTGATACCTCCTTTGCCTCCACTCTCTTTATCTTTATTACCATGGCAAGGCCCAGGGACGTAACGGCCACATCAACCACAAGAGTGGTTATCATCAAGGCCGCAGGCAGGGGATCTACTGCGATGTCTACGGGATGTATAGGGAATCCACCACCCTCCACATATCCTATACCCATGAAAAACAGTACAAGACCGACAGATAGTATATTTACCGCTATAAGCTGTTTGATCAGTTCCCTTTTCACCATAAGGCCGTACATTCCCACTAACATTATGATTATGCCTGCCGTCTGGGCGTCAATCACCTTCGGACCACCTCGTCAATATATAATACACGACCATGAACCCGGCGCCTACTTTAAAGCCAACGAATATATTGAATAATGGTATGATCCCACCACTGAAGGGTAGGCCGAAAGTACCCCTATTGATATAATTATAAAACATGCCCCCGAATAAAATACCTATGGAAACCAAAATAAGTATGGCGATGCCCATAATACTTTCTATTATCTTGAATTGACTTTCGGTAAATTTCTTTTCCATCTCTTCATATCCATGGGCAGTTAGAAGAAGTATCACGCTCACAGCCAATATAACACCTGCTTGGAATCCACCACCGGGTGAAATATGACCGTATATCATTATATAAATTGAGTATGTGACAAGGAATGGGCTAACCATCTTCGTCGTTGTCATGACCACATTACTCATCCTCATGGTTCTTTTCCTCCAATATTAGATATGCGCCCAGTATACCGGTGAAGAATATCATCGCCTCTATGGCACTGTCGTATAACCGCCAGTCTGCCAGGATACCCATCACCAGGTTGGATGTACCTATCTCCTCCCAGTTATCGATATAATGCTCGTAACTCCCCATATCTTCACTGCGGGAATATTCCAATGGCAGAAGCATGTATGCAAGAAACAGAACAATTATCAGAGCGATAACTCTCTTCATGTTATCCTTTATACCCCTTCACCTCCTCTATGGTGTAAATAAACAAACCGATGATTATACCGCCTACCACTAGAGCGGAAAGGGCGACATCCGGGGCCTTCAGCATGAATAGTGCCGTTCCGAAGACGAGGGTAAGTAACGAAAGTTCTATGACGGATCCGATGAGATTTCTATCCTCTATAGCCACTATGGATAGCACTATCATCAGCACCAGCATTATCTCAAAAACCATCTCGTGCATATACGTCTATCACCCCCTCGGGTTTTATGCCAGATTTGTGTGCACCTCTTGCAATGGCGTGGGCTACCATGGGATTTATCATGGCAATAAGGAAAGCTAGTATGAGGAATTTGACCTTTATCAGCATAGGTGCCTCGCTCACCATGGCCAGTGCTATCAATATGCTCATGGCACCCCCTGTATCGCATTTGGTAGATGCGTGCAATCTAGTGTAAACATCCGGGAATCGAAGGACGCCCAGGCTTCCTGAAATCATCAGTATTATTCCCAGTAGAAGAAACAGATATTCTATCATCTTGTATCACCTCTTTCGAAATGCTTTGCCAGTATCAAGGAGCCCAGGGCATTGACCATGAGCAGCACGATGGCCAGGTCTATGAGTACATGTTCATTCTTGAGGAAAGCGAGTATGGCGATCACAACGGTTATCTTGGTACTTATAGTGTTGAAGCCCACGATTCTATCCGGCGTAGTGGGGCCGAATATCACACGGTAAATAAGTATGATCGATGTAAAAAGAACTATGAAAAGCACCAGCTCGAAAGGGCTTACCAGAATATATTCTTCAACCACTCTTCAAGACCTCCTTTAATTATTTGACCAGCCTTGGTCCTATCCAAGGTTTCAATATCTATCCAGTGTACGTACAGTTTGGACTCGTCCAGTTGTCTAACAGTATCTATGGTAAGGGTTCCCGGTGTAAGGGTTATAGAGTTGGCTAGTATGGTTAGACCGGTATGAGAATGCAGGTCGGAATCTATCTTTATTATACCTGGATTTATATCCATCAGTATGGCGTGTTTCAGTACCTTTAGATTACTTTCTAACAGTCTGAAAGCCATTATGAAGATGTACTGCGGTATATATAGAAATGTTATACGAAGTGCTTTAACGATCACGTTTCCCTTACGCCGGATATCGTTCGTGAACATATCGTACATCAAAAGAGACACTAAAAAGGTGACTATAGTCCCCACCAGAATGTTCTGCCATTCTATGGACGCACTCACTATCATCCAGAATATGATTAGAGCGATCCAGGTGATGATCACCTTCTCCCATTTAGGTAAAGTATGCACCTCATAATTGTAGAGTAGAGCCCTCTTATTTATCTCCTCTATTCTTTCTTTCAGGTAATGTGGTATTCTACTCATTTCACATATCGATTAACTATGTAGGTTATATCTCTTTTGGAAGATATGCACTATAAACAGGCACTTTTTAGTGCTTTTTTGCCCAGGTGTAGTTTTTCAACTTCGCGCTTTTACCGAAGCCACAGGCGGCACATATCTTTTTGCGGATGTGCATGGATTTCTTACCGCATCTTCTACATTTAATATGGGACTTGCCCTTAGACATCTTTCCTTTTGATGGTGTACCTTTACTCATCTTTCATCACCTCTATGGTGAGACATAGACCACGTTATCTCCCCGTACAAGGGCCTTTCTCATGGTCCGTGTCTCTTCACCGTTTATGAACTCCTTTACATCCTTCATCACAAGGTTAAGGTGTGGGTCATAACCTTCTAATATCCCACGATACTCTTTACCATATCGTAACTCGACTATGATGTGGTTACCTATGTTCCTGTTAAGCACAGAAAGGGGCTTGTTATCGGTCATATTGATGTTCCTATATACTGCCCCTACTTAAAACTAATCCCTCTACGGCAGTAAATTATTTTATCTCCCCTTAACTTATTCAGTTCATGTCCAAGTTCATCGTATTCGAAGGTATAGACGGTTCGGGTAAATCCACAGCCGCAAATACGCTCGCTGAAATCTCGGAAGATATATTCATTACATGGGAACCGACGGATTCACAGGTTGGCCGGCTGGCAAACAAAGTAGCGTACCGGGACGCCTCGCCCTACCTGGAGTTATTTCTCTACCTGGCAGACAGAGCCGAACATACCGGCGAGATAAAATGCGAACTCGCAAAAGGGCATAACGTTCTTTGCGACCGGTACTGGGGCTCCACTGCCGCATATCAAGCGGCCCACGGTGTGATGAGCTTGGATTATCTCGTCAATATCCAGAAACCATTCGTTTTGGAAGCGGATATAACCGTATTGTTCGATCTTGATGTGGAAGTTGCACTGGAAAGGATATCCGGGAGGGACGATACAAGCAAATACGAAAGGAAGGATTTTTTGGAGAAGGTGAGGCGTAACTATCTTGAACTGGCCTCCGCTCATGGTTGGGAAACTGTGGATGCCTCTCGTGAACTTGAAGAAGTTAAACAAGATGTATCGGAAAGGTTAGCTAGCATACTATAAATAGTGAAAAAGTGGGAATGGGTTTTTTTATTCGTGGCTGTTTAGGCAGGTTTTACATCATCCCGCCCATGCCGCCCATTCCTGGGGGCATTCCGCCTGCACCGGGTGGCATACCGCCTTCTCCGCCGCCTTTGGACGCAACCACATCGTCTATCCTCAGGATCATGTTGGCGACTTCAGTGGCAGCCTGGATAGCCTGGTTCTTTACACGGAAGGGCTCTATTACCTTACCCTCTATCATGTCGATTATGTCACCGCTGATTATCTCGATACCGTGCTGGTGATGTTTGTCCTTCTCGTGGGATGCGTTCAGCCTCATCAGGATATCTATTCCGTCCATGCCTGCATTTTCAGCTAGTGTGCGTGGGATTATAGACAGTGCGGATGCGTAGGCTCTTATAGCCAGCTGCTCGCGGCCTTCAACGGTATCTGCGTAATCCTCGAGCTTGTTTCTGAGCTCGATCTCTGTAGCGCCTCCACCGGGCAATATTGCCCCATCTTCGATGGCAACGGCGACTACCTTCAGTGCATCGTGTACCGCTCTTTCCAGCTCATCCACTATATGGGATGTGCCACCTCTGAGTAGAAGTGATACGGCCTTTCCCTTGGCTGCGTCTTCCACAAAGGTCATGTGGTCATCACCGATCATTTTCTCGTGTACGTGACCAGCCTTGCCCAGATCGCCTTTTTCAAGGTCCTTCAAATTTGTTACAACCTTAGCGCCCGTAGCCTTGGCGAGTTTCTTCATATCGGATTTCTTAACCCTTCTTATCGCGAAGATCCCTTTCTTTGCCAGATAGTGCTGCGCAAGGTCGTCTATGCCTTTTTGACATAAGAGCACGTTAGCACCTACGTTCTCTACGGCCTCCACCATTGTCCTTATGCTCTTTTCTTCCTCGTCCAGGAATTGCTGGAGTTGGTCAGGGCTGGTTATCTCGATCTCGGCATCCATCTCGGTGTCCTTGATCTCTATGGCGGAATCTATCAGTGCTATCTTTGCATTCTTTACCTCTTTGGGCATGTTGGCGTGAAGTCTTTCTTTGTCGAGTATCAATCCGTTAATCAGCTCGGTTTTATCTACGCTAGCACCGGCCTTTTTCTCCACCTTTATGTTATCGATATCAACAATGAATGCACCGTCTTCTTTTTCCGAAACCTGCTTAACTGCGGTTACCACCATCTCCGCAAGGTCGGTTTTGTTGCCTTCGATAGATTTTCCGGTCATTGCCGTCATGGCTACGTCTTTTAGCAGTTCTATATCGTCTATGTCAATCTCTATTTTTGACTCTTCGAGGATTCTCCCTGCCTCGGCAGCGGCCATCCGGAATCCCTTTGCGATTATACTGGGATGTACGTTCTGTTCGATAAGATCTTCCGCATGCTTCAGGAATTCACCTGCAAGAACGACCACAGTGGTAGTTCCGTCGCCACATTCGTCGTCTTGACTTTCTGCGACCTCTACGACCATCTTTGCCGCGGGATGTTCTATATCTATCTCGCTGAGGATCGTCGCGCCGTCGTTGGTTATAACAACGTCACCGAGACTATCTACCAGCATCTTGTCCATTCCCTTAGGTCCGAGTGTGGTTCTCACAGCATCGGCGATGGCCTTGGCAGCTGCGATGTTCTTTTTCTGGGCATCGCTCCCTCGTTCGCGTGTCGTGCCTTCTTTCAACAGTAATATTGGTTGTTGTCCTCCAAACATATTTTACACCTATTTGTAGTTAGTTAGGTTTCACTATATAGAGGTTCTATAAATACTTTGTGTACTTACTTT
>JAFDTZ010000194.1 GCA_019594305.1 Thermoplasmata archaeon | reverse complement strand
CGGTTGAACTGATATCCTCACTTATTCATATCATTGCTATATTGCTCATTGTAAAGCAAATATTCCTCTTCCTTATCTTTCTTTTTTGGTTTCAGTACTACTATCCAACTTATTCCAATCACCACGATACTGATAACTGCTACAGCCGTGATTAATTCTTCAACACCAGGGTCATCCTCCATATGCCTTATCTTCTCTAAATCATCTTGGCACAGTACACAAAAATCAGTGGGCGGTGGTTCGGAGTATCTTCCCATCCTTATCTCTATATCAGCGGCCATAACACAGGGTCCTGCTGATTCGTCACAATGATGTTCATAATCAGGGTCTTCGTGATCGCTATGATAGCCTCTACCCACCAGGGATAGAAGGTGGCCGAATTCGTGGATAAGTACCGAGGATTCTATGTCCTGAGGATTTAGGTTCTGGCTACGCCTTGCCACATTTATTATGGTGTTCATAAAAATTATTATCCTGTCCCCTCCGAAAGAGAGGCCGAGAACGTTCTCATCTTTCCATGCACCGTCAAGGTACAATACATAAAGTACCATGGTGTTTCCCCCCCGTTGATAGCTCTTGTATGTGTCTACCAATTCGAAAATATCATCTTCGGTATATATCGGTTTGGTGTCTCTAAAGGCTATTTGGTCGTCGACCCTCGCTATGACACTTGTTTTATCAGTATATGCATAAACGACCTCTCCCAAACTTTCCATAGCCCGGTGTGAAGGTTCAAATCCAGGAACATAGTCGTACTCGATGATGAGTTCGGAATAGGGGTCATCTTCGAGGTACATCTGGGCGTATTCGAAGGGTTTGTAAAGGTTTCCGGATTCTCTGATGTAACCAGGTAGCGATGAGGCTGTAACCAGGACCATTAAAATGGTTATAACCGCAACCAGTGTGATCAGTCCATATCTTCTATTCATCTTCCGTAACCCCACTGATCTTTTCGCGCTGGATATCCTGGTAGACACTGTCGGCGGCCTCGGCTCCCTGGCCCGTGGCGGTGACGGCCTGTTTAAGAGGCGACACGATAACATCTCCTGCGGCGTATATACCGGGTATGTTCGTTCTGCGGAAGGTATCGGCGACTATGTAACCTTCTTTCGTTACTTCAACGTCAATCTCCTTTGCCAATCGGGAATTCGGTATGGAACCGATCTCGATGAACAAGCCGTCCAAGTCGTAAGTTTCACCGTTGTCAAGTTCGACTCCTTGGAGCTTATCCTGCCCCAGTAGTTTGGTGACGTTAACATTGAATACGGTTGCTATCTTCTCTTCCTCTTCAACCTCCAGTATCCTTATGGGTTCCGGTCTGATGAATTTTTCCTTACGATAGAAGATGATCACCTTGTTAACGTATCTCGAAAGAAGCAGGGCCGCTGCCAGTGCGGCGTTGCCACCACCTATGACACCCACGGTTTTATCCTGGTAGAATGCCGCGTCGCAGATAGCACAGTAACTCACCCCCTTACCGGTCAATTCCTTTTCCCTCTCCAGGTCAAGTCTTCTTCTCTCCTGGCCCGTGGCGAGTATGACCTTTCTCGCCCTGTATTCTCCCATGCCCGCCTTCACCACGAAGTCGTTATTTACTCCTTGGATATTTTCCACACTATCGTAAACCACTTCAACATCAAGTGATTTTACCTGTTCTTCCATCTTCATGGCAAGTTCCATACCGTTTATGTTCTCGTAGGACGGAAAATTACAAACGTCCGGGGCCTCCGATATCATCCCACCGGGCATCTCGCCTATGATTAATGTATCCAGCCGGTATCTGGCCGAATAGAGTGCGGCGGTATATCCCGCCGGTCCTGTCCCTATGATGACCACGTCG
>JAFDTZ010000119.1 GCA_019594305.1 Thermoplasmata archaeon | reverse complement strand
TTTCACCGAATCCTTAAATATCTAATATACCAGTATATGTTTTTACAAAATAGTGCTTTTTCCAAAATTACATTTCCTTGGATGATAATTATTAGTTTGCCTCATGACAATAATGATAAATACCAAAAAAGAGAATTACAACGAGATATCAAAGAAACAAAGGGAGATATAAGAAGCAACGAACATTCACTTACCCTCGAAGGATTGGAACACAACAACACCTACTACTTCGAGTTTAGCTCGGCCGATGAGGACGGCCGTACGACAACGGATGATAACCACGGTGAGTACTACCACTTCACCACCCTAGCCGTACCACCACCCGAGATAACAAATATTAGGGTACGGGATATCACGGAGTTCACAGCGGTCATAGAGTGGAACACCGATGTGCCCGCAGACAGTGCCGTACGATATTCGGAGAACTCTGACCTCTCGGACCACATCACGGTGCACGAACATGTATTCGTCACCGAACATTCACTTACCCTCGAAGGACTGGAACACAACACCACCTACTACTTCGAGGTAAGCTCCACGGAAGAGTACGGTGGTACCACAACCGACGACAACCACGGTGAGTACCATTTCTTCGTAACCCTCGCCATACCACCACCCGAGATACATGACCTAACAGCGGGAGAACCGTTAACGGGTGAACTCTACCGGCTGGATATGACGATAAATTCAGGTTTCAATGTTTCCGTACATATCGAGTACCGATTTGACCACGGGGAGATGCATAACTCGTCGGTTGGCCCACAAAACGACATGTGGCAATTCGTGCTGTATATACCTGTGAATTCCACCGTGCTGGAATACCGTATCGTTGCAACCGACGATTTCGGTAACGTAAATTACACTCATCAGCGCACACTGCACGTGATCGACATCATACCGCCCACCCCTCGGGCGGGTGACGATGTTACCATACATCAGGGTGAAACCGTCGCCTTCGATGGCTCCGGCTCCCGTGACAACATAGGTATCATCCGTTACAGCTGGCATATGACGGTAGGCGGAAGGACGGTGATACTCCTGGGATCCGCTCCCACCTTCACCTTCAACAACGCCGGCGAGTATACGATTACATTAACGGTTGAAGACGCCGCGGGCAATACCGACACGGATTCACTGACGGTGGTAGTGCACAGGGGTGAACAGGAGGAGCTTCCCGAAGTCGAAGACGGTGGATTCTTCCTGGGATATCTGCTGCTGATACCGGCAGCAATGCTGGTCTCGTTCCTGATCTACAGGCACAATGATAAGAAACGGTAATGGTGTAGGGAATACTGAACAGGCAGATTCACCCGACAAAAGTATTATTTACGTACATCATATTCAGCACGGCTATACCGGGTGAGCAAGTAATGGAGCATGTAAGAGCAGGTATAATAGGCAGTACGGGAATGGTAGGTCAACAATTCGTCAGGATGCCGGACTAATGCGGAAATATACTACAAAGAGTCATCAGACGGAGGAAGGATCACAACTGAGACATGAAAACTACAGCAGCCGATATATTTGATGCGCATAACATGGCGAGGTTTTGAAACGCAAACTATTATATACTACTTGTTACGTTTATCGTTTTTTACGTGATTATGATGAGTAAAAGTGTAAACTTCGGGCCCTTGGAATCCAAGCTCATCTTCGAGTTGGAGAGTTCGGGAAAGAGCATATTCGATTTTGCAGATTCGAAGGAGATACTGAATACGTCCGATTCATCCGTTGCAAACGTATTGTACCGTCTGAAAAAGAAGAACCGGATACGGGAGATACAGAAGGAGAAGTACGTTCTGAACCCCGCAAGGTCCGGTTTGGAGGGACATTGGATGGAGAGGATATACCTGATAGTGGATCATGTTGTCCAAGATTACTACATAGGTTTTTGGTCTGCCATGAACTACTGGGATATGACAGAACAGTTACCCATGGTGACCCAAGTAGCTATTACGAAGCGTAAACGGGATATAGAATACCTCGGACATAAGGTTGAATTCATAACCATAGCAAAAAGCAGATTTTTCGGACGGACGGAGGAAAAGCTGGAAGACGGGCGTTTTTTGATCTCGTCCAGGGAAAAAACCATACTCGACGCTTTGACCTTTCCCCAGCACTGCGGGGGATTATCCGAAGGTGCAAAGGCCATCTGGAATACCAGAGGAGATATAGACAGAGATGAAATTTTGAAACTATCGGAAAGATTGGGCTTGGATGCCGTCAAAAGGAGATTGGGATATTTACTGGATACCATGAACCTGGAAGATGAATTGGTCCACGAACTGAAAACGGATTTTAAAGGGTACAGATGGTTGGACCCTTCTACTTCCAAAGAGAGCTTTACCTACTGTAAAAGATGGGGTCTTAAATTGAATATCCCCGAAGAAGATCTCCTTCCATGGAGTGAGCATCGATGAAGGAAGAAGATCTGAAGAGATTGTCAGGAAGGGAAAGGATACCTCAAGGCATCATATACAAGGACTATGTGATCACCGCGGTTCTCAAAAAAATATCCGAATTGACATATTCGGACGAACTTGTCTTTAAGGGTGGGACCTGCATAAAGAAGATATATTTCCAGGATGCAAGGTTTTCTGTCGATATCGACTTCACCTGCCTCGAAGATATCTCGGAACGGATATTTACCGACCTTGGAACGGTCCTCGGAAACCATCGGGTATACAATGTGGAGTTCGATGGTATGAAAACAGATGAAAGAAGAGATGACAGTTCCAGATACCGGATCAGATACAGGGACTTCAACGGGCATCCGAACAGCGTTATACTTGATCTGAGCTTTCGAGAGAACCCTTTATTGAAAACCGGTAGAAGGGAGATATTGAATCCCTTTTATGAAGATATACCGACCTTCAATTTGAGGACTTTGGAATTGAAGGAGATCATGGCAGAGAAGATAAGGGCTGCTGTTACAAGAACCGCTCTACGTGATCTTTTTGATATATGGTATCTTCTCAAAAATGGCGTGGTACCAGATATGCAACTGGTGGAGAAGAAAATGAACATCTACCGAGAAAATTTTGATAGGAAAAGTTTTCTCGATAAAATCGAAAATTATCGGGGTCACTGGGTGCGGGATCTGAGAACACTTATACCCGATTCGCCGGAATTTGATATGGTGAAGGATGAGGTTTCACGATACATTTAACCGCTATGCATTAACAAACAGGGGTTTGGAAGGGAAAAAAGGGGTGTTCGTAGTGTTTGGGGATGGATATCGTTCCCGGTCTACAGGCACAGTGATAAGAAACGATGTTGGGAATACCGAACGGGCAGCTTCACCCGTCGAAAGTTTTATTTACGTACATCATTTTCAGAATAGCCAAACCAGGTGAGCAAGTAATGGAACGTATAAGAGCAGGTATAATAGGCAGTACGGGAATGGTAGGTCAACAATTCGTCAGGATGCTGGACGAACACCCCTATTTCGATCTAGTCATGCTGAGCTCATCCGAGCGCTCGGCAGGGATGAAGTACGGTGAGTACGTTAACTGGTCCCTAGGTAACGAGATGCCGGAGTACGTCAGGGAACGCGAACTTAAAAGAACAACCACTGAAGATATAAAAATGGAGGATGTGGATTTCGTGTTCTCCGCACTTCCCTCGGCACCGGCAAAGAAGATCGAAAGTGCTCTAGCGGAACAGGGCATACCGGTATTTTCCAACGCACGGGCTAACCGTATGGAGGAAAAGGTTCCCATACTAGTACCCGAGATAAACAGCGAACACCTGGGTATCATAGAACACCAGGATTTTCAAAAGGGGTTCATAGTCACCAACTCCAACTGTACCGCCTCCGGTCTTACCATGGGCCTGTACCCACTCCTGGAACTCGGGGTCAGCTCGGTGAACGTGGTCACCTACCAGGCACTCAGCGGTGCCGGGCTCACAGGCGTACCGTCCCTGGCGATACTGGGGAACGTTATACCGTTCATAAGGAACGAGGAAGAGGCCATGGAGGCCGAGACGAAGAAGATACTGGGTAAGTTCGACCGCGAAAAAGGAAGGATATCGGAACTCGAAACACCCGTACACGCAAGCTGCGCGAGGGTGCCGGTGATCAACGGGCATCTGGAGAACGTAAGCGTTGAATTCCAAGGTGATGTGAACGTCCATGAACTCGTAAGAATATGGAAGAATTTCAAAGGACCCGCCCAGGAACTTAAATTGCCATCCGCACCGGAAAGCCCGGTACTGTTCATGCACCAGGAGGACAGGCCGCAGCCCACTATGGATGTTTACGCTGGCAAACCCGAAAGGGCCGCGGGGATGGTGGTCTCCGTGGGTCGTGTGAGGAAAAAGGCGGATAACATGGTCAACTTCTGGGTACTGGTACACAACACTGTAAGGGGTGCCGCGGGAGCCAGTATACTTAACGCCGAGTACGCCTTCAGGAAAGGCATCTTCGGGGAAAGGGGGATCTGCTAGCCATGAAGGTACTGAAGATAGGAGGTAACTGTCTAAGGGATAAGGATACCTTCGAACGGGTGGTAACAATAATCTGCAGCGAGGAGAACCAGATACCTGTGGTATCTGCACTGTACGGTGTTACCGAAATGCTCAGGGGCGGCATCCAAAAGGCTATCTTTACCGAGAAGAGCGTACCCAAGGTGATAGTTTCACTACGTGAGATTCACAGTGAGATAGCGAAGACTTGCATTTCTGATACACGCATCAGGGAAAGGACCCTGGAAACCATCGATCTACGCCTCGATAAACTCGAACGATTGTTATACGGTATCGCCTACACCGAGGAACTCAGCGAGAACGTAAGATCCACCATACTATCCTACGGTGAAAGGCTGTCGGCGGTGCTTCTGGCAGGTATCATCACCGACCGCGGTCACGAGGCCATAGCCATGGAATCCGATAAGATAGGTCTTTTTACAGATGATTATCCGGATAACGCAACTGCCGACCTACCCCTGGTAAGGAAAAACTTCGAGCACACGGTTTTACCGGTAGTTAACGACGGAAAGATACCCGTGATAACGGGATATTTCGGATGTACCGAAGAAGGAAAGATAACCACCTTCGGACCCAACGGAACGGACTACAGCGCCGCGGTGGTCGCAAACGCCTTGGGGGCCGAACGCCTGGAGATATGGAAGGACGTGGACGGGTTCATGACCTCGGACCCCAGGATGGTCAAGGAAGCCCGGAGAATAGAACAGCTCTCGTACTACGAGGCTGCGGAACTGTCATATTTCGGCGCCCACATACTTCACCCACGAACGGTGGAACCCCTCAACGAGCCCGGTATCCCCATTTACATACGTAACATATACCAGCCGGGATCGGAGGGTACGAAGATACACTCCCTGGCCACCAAGCGTGAAGGCGTGCTAAAGAGCGTTACCTACAATGATAAGATATCGGTACTCAGGATCTTCGGCGCAGGCGTCGGTTACAAGCCCGGTATAATATCAGATATAGGAAACAATCTATCTGAGCGGGGCATCAACATCTATTCCATAATAACTTCACAGACGTGCATCAACTTGCTACTGAACGAGAAGGATTCGAAGGAAAGTCTCAGGGCGGTGAAGAAACTCGCCGGGGATATAATCGGCAAGGTAACCGTGGAGGAGGATATTGCACTCATTGCGGTGGTAGGCGAAGGTCTGCTGGAGACCAAGGGACTTGCGGCGAAGGTATTTTCAGCCGTTGCAGACCAGGAGATAAACGTCGAGATGCTGTCCGGCGGAGCCTCCAAGGTGGCCTACTACTTCATCGTCAAGGACAAGGACGTCGAGCGTGCTCTCAAGGCGATACACAAAGAATTCTTCGGTTGATTCATTACGATTTTTCCGGGGTAGTATAGTGTTTTACAAAATAATATATGTGTTCGCCTAAAAAACGAGCCTGTCAAAACTTTAGTGATTTTCAGGTTTTTGAAAATCATAAGAAAAAATGAAAGGAACCTTTAAATAGCCAGACATTATTATCAGATTATGCCTAAAGAATTAAAAAAGCAGATAAAGGAAGTGTCGATGACGCTTGATGATTACAATGAAGGCATCACCACCTTTGAAGGAAAGGTGGACAAGGTTTTAGGAAAGGAACCTGAGGTACGGC
>JAFDTZ010000140.1 GCA_019594305.1 Thermoplasmata archaeon | reverse complement strand
ATTTGAAAACAGAAACTGTTACAAACGGTAACCGAGATACCGAAATAGACGATTACGACGATCTTCCGGCAGTTAAAGGTGTAATGAACAATACCAGAGCTATTTTGATACTGGGTTTACTGATACTCTTGGTAGGCATTTTATGCGTTTTTTTAAAATTAGCGGCCAAGATGGATAAGAACATCGTGGGCATATTACTGGTTGTAGGCTGTGTCCTGATACTGTTGGCACCGATATACTTGATGGTCGAACTGCCTTCGGCGATAGGTGAAGATCTCGATGAACTGGATGACGTAGCCATAGACAAGATGAGCAGGGATTTCTCCGGCACCGACGAACGTAGAAGGGAATTCTTGGGCATCGTTACCGAAGTGAATACCCGCTGGGGCGGAGGTCCCGGGTGGTACCTTGCCTTCTTCGCCGCCGGTCTTGCAGCCATCGGAGCCCTGGCATTGTTCCTTTCCGAACCCAAGGTATATTCCGCACCGATAGGGAATTCGAGTCCGAACCCCCAGATGCGGGTTAAGAAGACATCTACCGAAACTGAAAGTGGCCCCTATGACGGTCCCAAGACCATCATCGATGAGGACGAAGGCATGATCAACTACTGATGTAAGGTTAGTGCCCCAAAACATTATTAAACCCGTCAAACGTTGCAGTGTATTCGACATCCGAAACGGGTTTGAAGAGAATGGTAATACGTGTAAAAGATAGGAAGGAAAAAAGAGCCGTCCTCGACCTCATGGAGCCGCTTATAGCCAAGTGGTTCGACAATAAATTCGAACATCTTACCGAGCCCCAGGGCTATGCGATCCCACTCATACACGAGAGAAAGAACGTTCTTGTTTCCTCTCCAACGGGCTCGGGTAAAACACTTACTGCATTTTTAGCCATAATCAACGAACTTTTCAAACTCGATAAGATGGGTGAGCTGGAGGACAGGATATACTGTGTGTATGTATCCCCACTTAGGGCACTGGCAAACGACATCCACAAGAATCTGGAGGAACCGTTAGAAGAGATCAGAGAGATGGCAAAGGAAGAGGAGGTCAAGGTACCTGAGATAAGAACCGCCATACGCTCGGGAGATACTCCTCAGAGCGAGCGTAGGAAGATGGTACTGAATCCACCGCATATACTGATCACCACCCCGGAAAGCCTGGGACTGATACTCTCATCACCTAGATTCAGAGAGAGTTTCGATGGTGTACAGTACTTCATAATGGACGAGATACACGACATATGCTCATCCAAAAGAGGTTCTTTCCTTTCTCTAAACGTCGAGCGACTGCAGGCCCATGTGAAGGGCGAGATGACCCGTATAGGGCTTTCCGCCACCCAGGCGCCCATAGAGGCCATCGGGAAATTCCTGGGGGGCTACTACCATGGGAAGCCAAGAGAGGTCAACATAATCGAGGTTATGGCTGAGAAGCGGCTCGATCTTTCGGTTATATCACCGGTTGACGACATGACCAGACTGCCGTACGAAGTGGTAAACTCCCACATGTACGACCTTCTTAAAGGTATGGTGGACGAACATAGAACGACCCTTATATTCACCAATACCAGGAGCGGTGCCGAGAGCGTTTCGTACAAGTTACAGGAAAGACAGGTACGGGACATCGCTGCGCACCACGGCAGCCTGAGCAAGGAAACCCGCCTGACGGTGGAAGAGGACCTCCGGGAAGGGGAGCTGGTGGCGGCGGTATCGTCCACATCACTTGAATTAGGTATAGACGTTGGCTTCATCGACCTGGTACTTCAGGTTGGTTCGCCCAAATCCGTTGCAAAGGGACTTCAAAGGGTGGGTCGAGCCGGACACGGTGTTGGCCAGACATCCAAAGGACGTTTGATAGTCTTCGAAAAAGACGACCTGGTGGAGTGCACGGTACTAACCAGGGAAGCTCTTCATCACAATATAGACCGGGTGAACATACCCGAGAACAACCTTGACGTATTGGCCCAGACGCTTGTAGGTATGAGCATAGAGAGGAGGTGGGAGGTTGACGAGGCCTTTGAGGTTGTCAAAAATTCTTACTGCTACAGGGACCTGGATAAGGAGGATTATCTAAAGGTACTCGACTACCTGGGTGGAGGGGGTCAAAGTAACATTTACTCAAAGATATGGTACAACAAAGAACAAGGCACATTCGGTAAAAAGGGTGGTGCCCAGTTGATATACTACCTAAATATAGGTACGATACCTTCGGATTCAAGTTACCGGGTATTTTCGGAGAAAGGGGTTCCTCTGGGTAAGCTTTCTGATAATTTCGTAGAGCGATTAACAGGGGGCGACGTGTTCATACTGGGGGGGCATTCCTACGAGTTCTTGCATACCAGGGGTACCAGGGTATTCGTGAGGAATGCAACGGGTAAGAAACCTACGGTGCCCAGCTGGTCCGGTGAGATGCTGCCCCGGAGCTATGACCTTTCCAAGGCAGTGGGGAGGTTCCGCAGAAAACTGGAAGGAAGGCTGGATGATGATATTGTACCTTGGCTGATGGAAGAATATCATATAGACAGGGGCTCGGCAAATACGATAATAAGCTATTTTCGCGAGCAAGAGGCATTCTCACCCCGACTGCCGACGGACAAAAGGATGTTGATCGAGGGATATATCGACCAGAACAATAAGTACAGTCTGATATTTCACGCATGTTTCGGCAGGCGTGTGAATGACGCACTTTCAAGGGCCTACGCCTATCAGATATCCAGGAAGTACAACTGCAGTACCAAAGTTTCCGTAACCGATGATAATTTTATGATCACCACAGGTAAACATGTACCTCTTGATGTGGTCGCAGGGCTTGTCACTTCGGGCAACATAGAAAATGCGATAAAAAGGGCGGTAAGAAAAACGGAGTTGTTCAACCAGAGATTCATGCACTGTGCAGGGCGGGGCTTTATGGTTTTACGCAACTACAAGGGGAGGGAGATATCGGTATCCAAACAGAAGATAAGATCCGGCAAGCTTCTTGAGCTGCTGGAAAGTTATCAGGAACATCCAATCATTCAGGAAGCATACAATGAAATACTTTATCAGGTACTCGACCTCAAGAACGCCATAGATGTTCTCCAGGATTTAGAGATGGGGAACATGGAGATATGTACCTACGAATACAGTGAAACCCCGTCTCCCTTCGCCCATAACGTGGTGATGGTGGGTATATCGGACGTTGTCATGATGGAGGACCGCAGCGCTCTGCTCAGGCAGTTCCATCAGAGGGTACTCGAAAGGGTTTTCACTAAGGAAGAGATAGAAAAGTTCCAGTTCAAAAGGGAGGTTGTGGAAGCACACTACTTCAATAAAAGGCCTTACTTTGACACCAAGGAGGGTATGCTGGAAGTCATCAAAAGCATGGGACCTTTAAGGGTTTTCAGCGAGAGAGGTAAAAACGTATTCCTATATACCGATAGACCCTTTGATGAAGTGCAAAGATGGGGACGTGAGCTGTTGAACGAAGGCGAGATACAGTCGATCCGGATGAATGAAGTTAAGTGGGTGGCAACCGATGAATTAGCGGTTTATCTCTCATGTTTAGACAGAGGGGACATGCCTGAGAATTCACCTGTTGTATCATCTATCAAGGAAGGGGCGAAGACAAAGCGAGAGATATTCAAGGGTACCGAACTTCGGCTCAAAGACATCGACGCCGCAGTGCGTGAGCTTGAGATAAAGAGATCGGTAAACAGGCAGGGGGTAACCCATGAAGGTGAATACAGATACGGTCTGATGCCATCTAGCAAGGTAGACATGGAATCGGTGGAAGAGGCCGTAGCAAAACATCTGGTTCACGAAGCTCCAAGGAGCCTCGAAGAGATATCCTTTGCACTGTCCATACCCGAGGACAGGGCCCTCGGTGCATTGGATAATCTGGTGGAACAGGGAAAGGTAGTAACGGGAAAACTAGTCATAGGCGAAGGAAAGCAGTACATGCTGCAGAAGGATTACCATGAACTCCGCTTCCCGGGTAAAGAACGAATATCAGAAGAGGTCGTTGCGGAGTACCTTACGGAGAAAAATTTTGGAGCTATCGACACGATAGAGGAATATTTTGATACCTTCTGTGAGGCGAGTACACCTTTCGATGTATATCATCGGGTAGAAGATTTTTCCATGGAAGAATGGAACAGGATGCGCCGTGACGGAGAGATATTAGAGGGAAGATTCGTCAACGGAAGGGTATCATACGTTCGAACCGAAGATGCATCCTTGTACGTAGGAGCCTATAGGGAAGAGAGTTTGACCGACGAGGAAAGAAATGTTCTGAACTATATAGGCAATGGAAAGGCCAACACGTTGCGCGAACTGAAGAAGGTGTGCAGCCTGTCCAATGATAAGGTTAAGGATATAGTTAGTAAGTTAGATTCAAATCTTTATATATACAGAGAATTCACCGGCGACGAAGGTTGGTCGTCCACCAATAGATACCGGGTGCTAAACCCGGAACCCATGGACAGGGAAACCGCTAGGGAGACCGTCTTACTCAGGTTTTTAAGGGGTAACGGACCGGTCCTACTCAACGAGATGTGCTATTATACGGGATTCAGAAGATGGGAGGTGGAACCCATACTATCCAAGCACATAGAAGAGGGAGATATAATCAAGATCCATGTGGGAGAATCTCAAAGAGAGATGTACCTCATGGAGGACGAACTCGACGAACTCGATTCGGTGGAGGGGGACGAAGTAAATAAGATGAGGATACTCTCCCGAAGTGACCCTTAT
>JAFDTZ010000096.1 GCA_019594305.1 Thermoplasmata archaeon | reverse complement strand
TTGCATGACCATGCAAATATTCTCTCCGCTCTGTGCGATATGAAAATATTCGTAGGACTATCATCGACCGACTTTTTCATTTCCTCGGTACCACTCTAAAAAAGGAGTTTAAGGATTGAAAAAACACGATGCGAGATGTTCAATATCGAAAAAAGTATATCTGTCGAATGTACGGACCCATATTCACTTCAAACGATATGACACCATGCAGTCGAACGATTTGTTACATCGCTTCGCTCCGGATCCACATCCGTTGACCGTGTGAGCTTCGCGTTGAAAAGGTAGAAAGTTAAATATAGCTTACACTTATGGTCTTTACAGGTGTTATTCTGGCGGAAGAAAGCAAAAAAGAAGAACAAGGAGACGAGCCAAAGGAAAAAACCCGGGATAAACTTATCTCCGGTCTATTGGAGGGCAAGAGGATGGAGGCCTATGCGGAGCACCATACAAACAAGATGCACTACTGCTTCTTCTGTGAAAAGATAACCTACAAGAAAATACCGGGAAAAGAAGTAGGCAAAAAATGGATATGTGTCAACTGCCTACATAAGCTGAAGGAGATACTCGAAGGGCTGGAAAGATGGGAAGAGGAGATGGCGATGGGCAGCAAGATGCAGGACCAGCTGGACGAGAACTTAGGTATCTAACTTTCACATACCCCCCTACAAAGTATTGAAATAGTAACAGATGGTCTTGATAACGTGGCTTATGAGCACCCTTTGATCAAAGAAGGAGAGATAGAAGAGAGGGCATATCAGGTCAACATAGCCCGAGTAGCAAGAGATGTATCAACGCTTGCAGTACTACCGACCGGTATGGGAAAGACCATCATAGCCTTCATGGTCATGGCCGACATAAAGGCAAAGAATCCCGACGGGAAAATACTTTTCTTAGCACCTACAAAACCACTGGTCAACCAGCACGCCACGGACGTCGAAGGACTCCTGGAACTTGGTAAACCCGTTGTATTCACCGGCGAGGTTAAACCCGCCGAGAGGGCCAAGTTATGGAAAAAGAATGATGTGATCGTTTCCACACCACAGGTGATCCGCAACGACCTCATGTCACAATCTATCTCACTCGACGATGTCGCCCTTATCGTCTTCGACGAGGCGCATCGCGGAGTAGGGGGCTACGCCTACGTTTTTATCGGTGAAAAGTACAGGGAACTGGATGGCCTCGCCCTGGGACTCACCGCCTCTCCGGGCAGCGAGGTTGACCAGATACTATCGGTTTGCGATAATCTAGGATTCGAAAAGGTAGAGATAAGGACAAAATATGATCCTGATGTCATAGACTACATTAAAAAACGCGAATACAAATGGGTTAACGTAAGCCTACCTCCTACTCAACGTAAGATAGTCAACAGATTGAAGGACCTCCGCAAAAGATACATGACCGACCTCCAGAGACATGGTTTCCTCAACGGACGCAGGGCGGATCAAATATCGAAGAAGGCTATCCTGGACGCTAACCGTATGATAAGAGCCCGGTTGAACTCGGGCGGAAGAAAATCACTTTACAATGCAGCCAGCATAGTCGCCTCGGCCTTGAAATTAGACCATGCGATAGACCTGGCGGAAACCCAGGGTCCCGATTCATTGTCAGAATTCCTGGAGAAGATGGAAAACCAGGCTAGTGGTCGGGGTGGTACCCTCGCCGCCAAAAGACTGATAGAGAGCGACGAAGTAAAGGAGGTAAAAGCCCTTCTTAAGCACGTGGAGAAGGAGCATCCTAAGATAGATAAAGCCATAGAGGTGGTGAAGGAACAACTCGAAAAGAAAAAGGACTCAAGGATAATCGCCTTCACTTCCTACAGGCACACCGCTAGGAAGTTGAAGGATAAACTGGATGAATTGGACGGCGTAAGTCCGGTTCGTTTTGTGGGTCAGGCGGATAAAGAAGGTGACAAAGGCCTGAAACAGCGTGAACAGGTCGAAGCCATAGAGGATTTCGAAAAAGGTGTTTATAACGTACTGGTGGCCACCAGCGTCGGAGAAGAGGGGCTGGATATACCTGCTACGGACCTAGTGGTTTTCTTCGAACCTGTTGCTTCCGAGATACGAACCATCCAAAGACGAGGGAGAACAGCTAGAAAGAGGAAGGGAAAGGTAACCGTGCTGATAACAAAGAACACAAGGGACGAGGCGTATTATTGGGCGAGCAGGAACAAAGAGAAGAACATGTGGCGCATACTCAATAGCCTGAGAAAGGAGATCGAGAAGAAGGTGGGCAGCTCGCAAGCCGGGCCTAAAAATGATGAGAGTTACAGGGTGGTCACTAAAAAGAGCAAAAAGGAGCTAAAGACTGAAGATAGAAAGCCCGATGATATGTCGGAGAATCTTGACGAAGGCCAGAAGTCAATATTCGATTTCAACCCTCAGTCCGACGACAGCGATTCCACCTATGAACTCACCATCGATTCCCGAGAGCAGAACAGTAAGGTGGTTAAAGAACTATCACAAAAAGATATTAAGATAAACACCGCACGGTTAACCACGGGCGATTACCTAGTATCTGAGAACACGATCATAGAGAGAAAATCCGTCGATGATTTTCTCGAATCGCTTATCAACGGCCGATTGTTCTCACAGGCAAAAGCGCTTACAAGAGATTACCAGAAACCTCTCATCATAATTGAAGGGCAGGGGCTTTTTCATAGACGAAATATAGACGAAAGGGCCATCTACGGCGCACTTGCCTCCCTGGCAACGGATTTTAAGCTACCGGTATTGATGACCGCGGATGAAGGGGAGACGGCATCTCTTATACATGCCATACTTTCACGTGGTAAAAAGAAAAAACATACCGCATCTTTACGTAAAGATAAAGAGAGTATGTCTTCCCGGGATTCAAAACTATACATACTGGAAGGTTTACCCAATATCTCAGGCTTACTGGCTGAAAGGTTACTAGAACATTTCGGAAGTGTAAAAGCCGTATTCGAAGCCGATGAAAAGGAGCTACGTGAGGTTAAAGGCATCGGCCCGGTTACCGCAAAGAGGATCGTTGAGTTGGTGAAATGAAAACGATTAAGTAATTAGAGCACATAACCACATTACATGAAGCTACCTTCGGAACCGGATAAAATCGACTGTGATTGGGCACTCCAATGTCTTTACAGCCTTACCAAACTTGATAAAAAAATACTTGAGATACTGAGATCGGGAGGGGAATTCCGCTCGAAAGAAATTTCTAAAAAACTCGATAAGGACCAGAGTACCGCCTACCGCTCTTTGGAAAAGCTAGTGTGGTGTGGATTTGTTTACAAAGAGAGACACAACATCCGTAAAGGTGGTTACTACTTCACGTACTCGGTAAGGCCGGTAAACATGATAAAGGAAGAGGCTTTGGAATACCTTGATAGATGGTATGAAAACATGAAGAAGGCTATCGAAGATCTCTAAAGATCGAAGGCCTTTCCGATCTCCTCTTTGAAGGTTTTGATATTCAGCATACCTTTTGCCTGGTGCCGTACATTACCATCCGAGAAAAAGACGAATGCCGGTATCGCCTGGATGCCGTACCTTGAAGCTATATTTCTGTTTTCCTCGACGTTCACTTTAGCAAATGATATCTTCGAACCGTACTCCTTCGCCAGTTCCTTTATAACAGGTTCCATCGCCATGCACGGTGAGCACCAAGTTGCCCAAAAATCAACTATTACTATACTATTATCATTGATAAAATCATCGAAATTCTCTTCGTCCAGGTTGAGCACGTTACCGTTGTTTTTTGTCATCTGAATACACCTTATTATCTAGTTAACAGGAGATAGATGCATTAGATATTTAGTTTTACCGCCGGCTCCAAAGAGTTTTTACCATCCTCACCAATCAAGCACCATGCACGAACTGGTATTCGAACTGTCCGGACCCTATTATGATCTGGCGATAGGTGAGATAGAAGGGGTCTTGGAGGGACAGGGGTACGAACACCGCATTTTGAGCGTACACGAAGGCACATTACTTGTTGAAACCGATGCCGAACCGAAGGCTATCGGCGATAAACTCGGGTTGAGCCATCGTGTATTATATCACCTGATAACCACTGAAGAGGAGAATTTAATCGAGGGAAACACGGGCATAACCATTCCTCCGGGTAGTGCGGCGGTGATGACCAGACGTATCGCCGGCAGAAAGGTGGAAACAATGGATATAAACAAAGGGTTGGGTAATGAGATATCCAGAAACAACCCTATCGACCTTGAAAGACCCGAACACACTATAATCGTGCTTGTTAGTGACAGGTGTATCGTAGGGCGCCTAGCACACACCATCGATAAAAAACCACTGGCCAGCAGACTGGTAAAGAACCGTCCGTACTTTTCACCGATATCTCTCGAACCCAAGTATGCAAGGGCCCTGGTAAATCTTGCAAGACCTTCCGAAGGAATAACAATACACGACCCTTTCTGCGGTACCGGAGGTATACTACTTGAGGCCGCTGACATGGGATATCTAATATCCGGGGGAGATACCGACCGAAGGATGGTGGAGGGCTGCAAAAAGAATTTGCACTCATTTGGCTTCGATGTCGATGTGTTCGAAGGAGACGTGTCCGACAACATACCTGACGAGATAGACAGGATAGTAACAGACCCACCCTACGGTCGTTCGTCCAGTTCCCAAGGTGAAGAAGTCGATTCCATATATAGACGATTTTTACAGACCGCTCGGGAAAAGTTGAAGGTAAAAGGTTACCTTTCCGTTATTTTCCCAAACAAAAAGTATTACCGACTCGGAAGTGAATATCTCACACCTGTGGAGATCTATCGTACGAGAGTTCACTCCTCACTTGAACGATATTTTTGTCTCTACCGTAAAGATTGAACGTCAGGGTATGAGTACTCCGAATACATCCATACTCTCAGACTGATCGCTACCCACAGAAGTTATCTCGATGGTTGCGATGATCAATATTACACCGCTGCGGGTAGCTATATCCCGTGAACCGATGTAGAATTCCATCGTCTCCGTAGTGCTGGAGGTTAAGACTGCCGTGAAATTTGCATTTTCGCCGGATAATACATCCAAAGAGATATTTCCGCCGCTGCGACGCTCGTGATTGAAATAGACGGACCAGCTTTCGTTAGTCAATTCTTTCAGGGATACTAGATATGTATCATCCCTGCCTCTGTTGGATATATCTATCACAAAACTTGCCACCCCATCGTCCACCAATTTAGCACGATCACCGAGTATATCCACCTCGAAGGAATGCTCCAATTCGGCGACAACTTTTTCCGCCTTTTCCCTACCTGTGGCATGGGACTCCACGATCAATATTACATCGGTTTTCTCCGCCGCACCGTATAATGGTGAAATAACCAGTCTTACAGTGTGATTGTCGCCCGGCTCCAGCTCGAATCTGGTGTTATTTCCTTCAACCGATTCCCAATTGGTTTCGTTGTTTTGATGATACTCGACAAACAACTTCCCGCTCCAAGAATGATTTTGTATGCGGTAACTTAGGTTGTATATGTCCTCATTTGGCTTTCCGGTGTTCTCTATGGTGAAGGTATAAACAGCACTGTAGTTCAACCCCATCATCTGATGGGGGGCCTCGTCCAATTCTATGCTGAAATCGTACCTGAATGTTTCTTCACCAATCGGGATGGGATGGAAACAGGTAAGAAGAAGTACCATGGCCATTATGCCGACGCCTTTGCGTTTTAGGTCCAGCTTACCAAGCTCGTTCAAAGGTGGCGGATGTTTCAATCCCACGAAGAAAAGAAGGAATATTGCAAATATAAGCCAGCCCGGATAGAACAGTATACCGACGATAACAAGAAATCCGGCAGCGACATAGCTAGCGTATTTTGCGTTATCACCGAAAAGAGAACGGACGACATGGCCACCGTCCAACTGTCCCGCCGGCAATAGATTCAAGCCAGTCACCAAAAACCCTACCCAACCGGCGAAGGCCGTGGGATGCATTGTGGTACCTGTACTGAAGGGCAGTATGTGATCCAAGGCCATGAAGATGATTGGATAATTGATCACCCATGCCACGCCTTCAAATCCTATGGGAAGTGGTTTGTCCATTACACCGCCCAGATAGAGTCCGATTATGGAGACAGGAACGGCTACGATAAAGCCGCAGATGGGGCCGGCGACTCCGACATCGAGTAAAGATTTTCTGTCGGGTATCGGCTCTCTTATACTTATGAATGCTCCTATGGTGCCCAGGGGCGGTGCGAAGGGTAGGAAGAACGGTAGAGACGCCTTAATATTGTGGTATCTTGCCATGAAGTAGTGACCCATCTCGTGAATACCAAGTATGGTCATCAGAGGTATCGTAAAAAATATAGCACCGTTGGTAAGATTGTAAAGAGAGAAGAGAGGTTCGCCTGGATCGTAAGACGCCCACCACCACATACCTGCTATAAGGGTGGTACCCAGGGTGACTATTAGCATTATAAGGTTGACCTTGGTGGAACGGAACGTTTTTTCCGATTGTTTTTTGACACTAATTATGTACTCGCCCTTCTCCTTACGTAAAAAAGGGATGAAATTAAGTGGTACTAGATATCGGCGGAGGTCGTCGAACTTGTCTTCAAAATCGTCGCCCTCCATTATGCGTACGTAAATATTGACTATATCGTACTCCACTTCGGTCTTGTAAACTGTAAAACGCTTCCCTATCTCGGCTTGGATAAACTCGATATCGTTTTTGAATTCCTCTGGCCTACGGACCATACATCCCTTCTTACGAACAAGGATATAATAAGTGTTTTCCTTTTACTACGGCATGGGATTGGTTATCGGGTCAAAAGAAAGGTTTATCACTGACTTGATATTCGGTATTCCTTGATGCGAAAACTCTCCAAAGACGATAACGGTGACGTACTGGGAATACCTCTCGAACTTCTCATCGTAGCCTTGGTGATGGCCATAGTCATCCCTTCCATATGGGGCTTTACCGGGATGTATATCAGGGAACAGACGGAGACTAACGTCAGGAACGAGCTGGAGCAGTTAAGATATACCATAGAGAAGGTATCTTCTTCCGAAGTAGGTAACACGCGCACCATTCAGTTGGATTTTTCCGGCCACCCTATGGCGCGGGTCGATTACGTAAATATCGGTGGAGATACTATATACCAATGCCAGTATGTAAGATATTCCCTTAGAGGTAGAGGCGAAGACATGTATCATCTAGGTGATTTTTTCGTTTCTAATTTCAGTGATGATTCACCGGTACCATTAGATATCTCCGGAGGCGAAGTCTCTTTGTTCATAAAAAGAAGCGGACGCATTCACATGGACATCGAAGTCATCGAGGTCGGTATCATCGGTGGTGTTGATGAGAACTAGAACCTTTTTGAGTAAGGATTGTAAAGGGGTGATGGAACTTCCCTTCAAACTCATGGTCATGGTGCTTCTCATCGCTACGGTTGTACCTGTATGTATAATCAGCTATCGCGATGTGCGCCGTACCGAGATGGATAATAATCTGCGAGAAGAGTTGAACAAAATCATACGACGCGCTATGGTAATCTCCAAGGAAGGTAACCTATCCAGTCAGCAAGTAGATTTTGACATATCCGGTAACTTATTCGCCGGTGTATCCCATGTTAGTTTTGGAGATAGTGTTGGGGGAAATACGTACATCATGGAGTACAGGATGAACTGGAGGAGTCATCCTGAATACATCCATTCAAATGGTGTAGTTCATTTGAGTTCACCGAGAAACAGTACCTTCACTCTCAGGAGTGGGACTTACAGACTGAGCCTTACGAACCTGCATATCTCGGAAGATACTTCGGTAGTGATAGTATCTCAGGCCGATCAAAGGATAGATTATCAAAGTTTTTATTCCTAGTCTGACGCGAAGTCGTCCAGCCTTTTCTCCTTCCAGCTACCGCCTTTACCCATATGTATAACTTCCCAGCCTTCGTCTTCGAGCTTTTCCGCAATGTATCTTCTATGACACCTCATAGGATCTTTTTCGAGGCACATGATCACCGTCGGGCCTTTTTCAGCAAGTCTATTTAGCTCGGAAAAGGCTTCCAGCCATCCTTCCTCTTCCATTACATCTCGGTAATCATCATCCACCATTCCGCCTAAAGCCGGCATATGCACGTACATTATACTCTTACCGAACAGTAAATCTTTCAATTCACCGCCGCTGAACCCTTCTTTTGCCGATTTAGGTATGGAACGTAGGTCTATCAGATGTGTGATATCCTTTTCTAGGAGTAGTTTCATAAATTCTTCGGTCGTCTTACCTTCGTAGCCCACGGTGTAGATCTTCTTCACAGTTGGGAAAAACATATATATAATAAAAATATTTTCCTTTTTGAGTGAAAATTCCCTTGTTTTTAACAGAAATTTTTAAATACTGTATACCATATGTCAGTCATACGACAGACAAAAGATGTCGTTTAAATGTACAGGTGGAATCAATGACCGATACAGAGAAGATAACCATAAGGCTTCCGAAGAACTTCGTTAAAGAGCTGGACTTCCTGGTAGAGGTAGATGATTTCCCTTCCCGTTCGGAAGCTATCAGGACCGCCA
>JAFDTZ010000056.1 GCA_019594305.1 Thermoplasmata archaeon | reverse complement strand
TGTTGCTCTATGTACATCATAACGTATCACAATATAAAATTTTCTATATTATTATACCTCCTACTTATTATCATGCTTCCTACTTATTATTATGCTTCCTACTTATTATCATGCTTCCTACTTAAAATTATACTGCCTACTCCGGACAGATACAATCATAGTACAATCCCATCATCTGAACGATCGTCCTCGGATATCCTCTCACCACAACAAGGAACCGGAATCCTCCTAAGAGTGAGATATCAGGATGAAAAAGTAGAGAGTTACCCTCTTCGTACAGCTGGTAGTATCCCCTGGATGATCACAGGTCCGGTCGCAGTATTACCTTCAGCGAACTATCGCCCGAAGCAGTCAACCTAAAACCTTCCCGAGCTTCCTCAAGTGGTAATTCATGGGTGATCATATCATCCACCACCACACGACCCGAGGATATCAACTCGATGGCCGTCCGTATATCATGGTCGCAGGCCGCATAGGAGGTAACCAGAGATACCTCGTCCTTCCACATGTCCCATACCGGCAGTGGTAATCGCTCATCCGGCTTCAAGGGTGCGAACAAAAGTATGCGTCCGCCCCGATCGACCACTTCGAGTGCGCTCTCCATGGCAGACGAAGCACCGGCGCATACGATCACCTTGCCGGCATGGTGCCCCGATATATCACGGGTAACAACGTCGGCGTAGCTCTCCGCCATCTTTAAACGAAAATCCTTAATGTCGGTGGCGGTGACCTTTTTCACACCCAACGATTTGGCCAGTTTGATATGAAGCAGTCCCGAGATGCCGCTGCCTATGACCATCACCGTGTCGTCGGGCCCCAAATCCAAGAAGCGCTGGCCCCTGACCACACATGCCAGGGGCTCTATGAACACGCCCTGGGAGTAGCTCATGGAAGAGGGAAGGTTGTAGACTCCCTTCTCAACGTTTATTGCAGGTATCCTTACGTACTCGGCGAAACCACCAGGATAGAAGTTGGTGCTGCGAAGCGTATCGCAGACCGAGGTGTGTCCGGATTCGCAGTAGATGCACGAGCCGCACGGTACGTGATGCGATACGAAGACCCTGTCTCCCACGTCATGACCACCGACTTCGTCGCCCACCTCCACTATCTCGCCGGCTATCTCGTGCCCTAGTACCCTAGGAGCTTTTTTGATACGATACCACTCCATCACATCGCTTCCGCAGATACCGCTGGCGTGTACCTTTACCAGCAGCTCACGGGCACCTACGGTGGGTACGGGTATCTCTTCAACGCGAACATCGCTGTTGCTGTAGTAGGTGGCAACCCGCATCTATAGCTCGCCCTTCAATTCCTCGAAGAGTTGGTTCGCCTCGTCGGCGGTGGCGCCTTCGTGTATTATCGCCCTGAGTGCTCGGATCATGGGCACCGGATACTTGTTCTTCCATACGTTACGGCCGAGATTAACACCGGCTGCGCCCTTCCTTATACCGTCGTAGACGAAGTCGAATACCTCCCTGTCACTACCGACCCGGGGTCCGCCCGCCATCACCACGGGGACGGGGCATCCCTCGATTACCTTCTCGAAATTCTCGCACCAGTATGTTTTGACCACCCTTGCTCCGATCTCGGCGGCTATCCGTGACGCAAGACCGAGATACCTGGCGTCCCTCTTCTCAAGTTCCTTCCCAACGGCGGTTACCGCCATCACAGGTATACCGAAGTTCTCGCATTCATCCACCAAAAGCGCAAGGTTCTCCACCGTCTGGGTCTCGTACTCGCTGCCTACGAATATCGATATGCCGACGGCGGTGGCGTTGAGCCTTAGTATCTCCTCGATGGAAGTGGTTAAAACCTCGTCGGCCAGGGTCTCACCTATCACGCTGGGACCACCGGAAACCCTCAGTATTATGGGCTTCGTGTTGTCCGGCGGTATGCAGTTTCTCAGCGCGCCTCGCGTAACGAAGAGCGCGTCCGCATACTCCATAAGAGGTTCTACCGTCTTACCCGGTTTTTCTAGCTTTGTTGTCGGTCCCTGAAAGTACCCGTGGTCTATGGGTAGGAAGAGACATCGACCGTCTGACTGTATCAACTGCGACATTCTGTTTTTCATTCCCCAGTCCATTTTATCACACTACTCGGACAACAGCAGGATATATATATTTTGTCGATACTAACGGTACGATATGACATTTCATTATATCGAGGTAGAGACGTATTGTCATGCAACCGAGGACCCCGTCAGGGTAAAGGAAACGCTTAAGAACCTGTTGGGAGATGAGATCGAGATAGAAGAGGTAAACACCAGAGGGCACTACGGTAATACCATAACCATAATGCGCAGCAAGCTCTCCAGGAACAGAGAGATCAGGGAACTCTTCGAAAGGTTACCGCAAGAGATAAAGAAGTCTTTGCGTGATAGTCTCGATATGAGAACGGACGACGACTGTAATCTATATTTTAGGATAAACAAGGGAAGTGCGTATCTCCAAGAGCCCGAACTTTCCGACGGTAGCTACGTGTTAAAGTTCAGGGGCAAGGTGGAAGCTTACCCTGCGAAAAGAGAAAAAGCACTGAAGGCTTTAAATGATTTTTTCAGCCTCTAGAATGTCAAAAATCTTATCTACTTTGTTCTACCTGCGGTGGATAACATGAAAGAAGATGCCCTGGAAACACTCTTGGATGATGTTCGCAACATGAGGACGGATACCGAAGAGGCTAAGAAGATCATCATGGATAGTCTTTACGAGGATTTGGGGTTCGCCTGTGTCGACCACCACCGTTCAGAACGCAAGGGATTCCCGGAAGTCATCTACTGCCCTGGAAAGAGTTTGGAGCAGATAGTGGATATCGCCGAGAGCATACTCCACAAACAAAACACACTTCTAGCCACCAGGGCTACAGAAGAAGTTTACAGAGTTCTGAAAAAAAGGTTCCCGGATGCGGTCTACAACAGGGAAGGTAAAGCGGTATACGTACAAAGGGAGGATGTGAAACCTACGGAAGAAACTATCTTGGTCATAACCGCGGGAACCTCGGACATACCGGTGGCTGAGGAGGCGGCGGTAACGGCCCGGATGATGGGCTGCCGTGTGGAAAAACTCTACGACGTGGGTGTGGCGGGAGTACACCGATTACTGGGAAATAGAGAGCAGCTTCATGATGCCACGGTGATAATAGTGGTGGCTGGCATGGACGGTGCACTGGCCAGCGTGGTGGGCGGTCTGGTGAAGGTACCGGTGATAGCGGTGCCCACCAGCGTGGGATACGGGGCAAGTTTCAAGGGACTTTCGGCACTTCTAACCATGCTCAACAGCTGTGCTTCGGGAGTCACCGTTGTGAACATAGACAACGGCTTCGGGGCGGGTTACGCCGCCGCACAGATCATAGCTCTTTTAACACGCAAAGAGGAGGGCTGCCGCTGTGAAGACTGATACCGTCCTTTACATAGACTGTTTCTCGGGTGTAAGCGGAGACATGCTGATAGGTGCTTTACTGGATACGAACATGGCTGGCATAAAAGAACTCGAGGACGGGTTGAACGGACTGAACATAAAGGGCTATTCACTGGAAGCGGAATGGGTGGAACGCGGTGGTATATCCGGCACGAAATTCACGGTACTCGACCGGGGTGTCGAACAACCCCTGAGAACGCTTACCGACCTGCGGAAGTTACTGGACGAAAGCGAACTACCACAGGAAATAAAGAAAAAAGCTGCCGGGATATTCGAGAAATTGGCGGAAGCGGAAGCAAAGATACACAACATACCGTTAGACAAGGTGCACTTTCACGAGATAGGAGCGGTGGATACCGTGGTCGACGTCGTTGGAAGTTTGATCCTTCTTGAGAGGATGGGAGTCGATAATATAGTCTCATCGAGCGTAAACACGGGAACCGGTTTCATAGACTGTTCCCACGGCCGGTTGCCGGTACCGGCACCTGCGAGCCTGGAGCTTCTGAAGGGAGTACCCGTTTACTCCACGGGTGCAGACGGAGAACTCGTCACGCCCACCGGTGCGGCCATTTTGACCTCGATATGCGATTCCTACGGCGGCATACCGGCGGGACGTATGATGTCTGTAGGTTACGGCGCCGGGCAGAGAGAGATGGAGCATCCTAACCTTCTGAGAGTCATGCTGTTAGAGTGTCGTGAAGATATGGACACCGAGGACATAATCATCCTGGAGACCAACATAGACGACATGAACCCCGAGATATACACCTATCTTTCGGAAGAACTATTCCTGGCCGGCGCCCTGGATGTTACCCTAACACCCGTATACATGAAGAAGAATCGCCCGGGTACGAAGCTCACCGTTCTGTGCGCTCCGGAACTAGGCGAGACTTTACGGGATATGATCTTCAGGGAGAGCTCCACCTTCGGTGTACGCACATCAAAGGGCGGCAGATATTGCCTCGATAGGAAGGTAATCGAGGTGAAGACCGAGTACGGAGATGTGAAGGTAAAGGTAGGATACAAGGACGGCGAGCCGGTAACCTTCTCTCCGGAATATGACCACTGCGCGGAGATCGCCAGGAAGAAAGGAGTGCCTCTGCGCAAGGTATACCAGGAAACCATCCGTGTACTGGAGAACCGCTTCGAGGTGTGAGTTTATTGGAACATAAATACGATAAATTGAAGATCTTTGTACGAGGATTGTCACGGGTAGCGGTAGCCTTCTCCGGCGGCGTGGACAGTACGTTACTTTTGAAGGTATGCGTGGATGTACTGGGGCCCGAAAACGTGGTGGCTCTAACGGCGTATTCACCACTTGTACCCGAAGATGAAATGAACAGGGCGTTGAACATGACCAAGGACCTGGGGGTGACACGGCATTTGATGGTTGACACACCCGACATAGAGGATAAAAACATAAAACACAATCCGGAGGATAGATGCTACCACTGTAAAAAAATGATACTAACCGCCTTCCTGAAGATATTGGAAGACGACTTCGAAAAAGGATACCAACTTTTAGAGGGCAGCAACAAGGACGATACCGGAGAACACCGCCCCGGAAGACGGGCGGTGAGGGAACTAAATGTGTACTCCCCGTTAACCGAAGCGGGACTAACGAAGGATGAGATACGTGAGTTATCGAAAGAATCGGGGCTGACTACCTGGGACCTTCCGTCACAATCTTGCCTGGCCACTCGTTTTCCCTACGGTAAAGATTTAAGTAAGGAAGAGCTCGACAAAGTGAACGAGGGAGAGTCATACCTGAAGGAGTTGGGATCCCGTGAATGCAGGCTGCGCATACATGGAAGTACCGCCCGTATCGAGGTCCCGAGGTCGGAACGAAATAGACTGATATCGAACTCATCTAAAATAGTAGAAAAACTCAAGTCACTGGGATACACCTACGTGACCTTGGACATGGAGGGTCTGAGGAGCGGTAGTATGGATGAAAGAAACTACACCTAAATTTATTTAACCTCGAGTACATTACCTTTCGATTCCATGAAGATAGGAGTAGTAGGCGTAGGTTCCATGGGTCAGAACCATGCCAGGGTCCTGGATGATATAGGGGTGTTGTGCGGAGTGGTAGATACGGATATGGGAGTAGCCAAAAGGGTTGGAGAACGCTTCGGTGTTCCATGGTACTCCGACACGTCGGAGTTGCTGAAGCAGTGCCCGGACGGTATCACCATCGCCACACCGGCCAGTTCACACTTAGAGGTAGCTAAAAAGGTGATAGATGCCGGTATCAACGTATTGGTGGAGAAGCCCATCGCCCAGTCCAAGGAAGATGCAAAAAGAATGGTGGAAGCCGCACGGAAAAGGGGGGTGGTACTGGCGGTTGGGATGATAGAAAGGTACAACCCTGTGGTCTCCACCGCCAAGACCTTGCTGAAAGAGGGTAACGTGGGAGATGTGATCTCCATAAGTTCGAGACGGGTAAGCTCGTTCCCCAGCCGGGTATCCGACATGGGTGTGATCTACGATCTGGCGATACACGATATAGACGTGATGAGATACCTGCTGGACCAAAAAGTGGTAAAGGTATATACCATGGGGGGCACCAGCCAGGACGACAACGGTTACGAGGACCATGCTAACATAATGCTCCGATTCCAAAATGGTGTGACCGGTGTGTTGGAGGTGAACTGGTTGACACCCCACAAGGTAAGAACTCTTTCCATAACATGTTCCAACGATTACATAGAGGTGGATTATATCGCCCAGAGTTTTGTGGTCACCTCATCGCAACTTATAGAGTACGACGTGAGCAACCTTTTCGACATACCGTTGGAGCACAACATACGCAAATTCTCGGTGAAGAGACAGGAACCGTTGAAGAGGGAGATGCTGGACTTCATGAAGGCCATAGACGGCAAGAAGGAACCTCTGATAACGGGAGATGACGGCATAGAGAGTATGCGGGTGGCGGAAGCCGCTTACCTCTCACTTAAAGAAGGCAGAGAGATAGTGATCAAATGAGGAAGATAGGACCGGTAGAGATAGGTAACGGGGCGGTTATAGGCGAGGACGTGCTGTTGGGACATCCGGGTAAAGTACACAAAGAACTGTTGAAGATAGGCGACACCGGTGCTTTACCGATCACATTGATAGGAAATAACGCACTGATCAGGGACGGGACGGTGATATACTCAGGAGTTACCATCGCAGAGAATGTACAGACGGGGCACCACGTATTGATAAGAGAGAACTCACAGGTGGGAAAGAGGACCGTAGTGGGTTCCGGTACCATAATCGAGGAGGGAGCTGTAGTGGGCAAAGATGTGTCCATACAGAGTGGCGTTTACCTTTCCAGCGGAACCATAATCGAGGACGACGTGTTCCTCGGACCCATGGTATGCATGATCAATGACAGGAACATGGACTCCGTGATAGAGCCTTCGGTGATAAAAAAAGGAGCTAAGATAGGTGCAAATTCCACCATATTAGCCGGTATCACCGTAGGCGAAGGCGCCGTTGTAGGTGCCGGATCGGTTGTTACCCGTGATGTTCCTCCGGGGACCAAGGTGTACGGTGTACCCGCAAAAGCTCCACCGGACAAAGTATGATATTTAAAGGTTGTTGAGAAAGATTTATTTTACCTTGCGTGCTCTCTATTGAATTAGATAACATGACAGACTCGGAGCAATTGATTAGAGATGGGGAAAGGCTCTTGAACGATTTCGATCACGAAGGAGCTTACAAGGCATTCAAAAAGGCCTTGAAAGAGGAAGAGAGTCCTCAGGCATATTTTGGCAAGGCTGAGGCCGCACTCGGCATCCCAACGGTAGATTCAGATGAGATAGTCCAAGATTACGAGAAGGCCATCGAGATGGACGAGAATCCCTTCTATCACCAGGCACTGGCGGAATTCTGTATCGAAGTGGGCAAATTCGAAAAGGCGGAAGAGCATTACAATAAAGCAGCCGAACTGGACCCGGAGAACAAACCGAGTTACCTGGCCGACATGGCTGTGGGCTATCGATTCAAGGCACCTATTATGATGGAGAAGTTCCTTGCTCAGGGCGGAGAGGAGATAATCCTGAGAAAGAGTCTGTATTACATGCTAAAGGCCCTTGAAATCGACAGGGATAAGGCTTCGGAACTTTTGAGTTAAATGTTGCCTCCACGTAAACTTTATATGATAGCACCTCCACTCCAAGGATGAATTGATATGTTCTGTAAAGAATGCAACTCCCTAATGAAGGCCGAAAATGGTGAATGGACATGTAAAAAATGCGGCTCTTCCCGAAAAGTTAAGTCGGAGGACCATCATCTCATCACCACTAAAAGGAAGGAAAAAGAAATAGTTATACTTGGTCAAGATGTCAATACCCTCCCTACCGCAAAGGTTCGATGCTCCGAATGTAAAAACAATAAAGCATACTGGCGTTTGGAACAAACAAGAGCTGCGGATGAACCGGAAACAAGGATATACCGTTGTACGAAATGCAATAAAACCTGGAGGGAATACTGATCGATGCTGGAGATAGGACGCATACGATTTAGGCCGTTGAAAAGAGATGACCTTCATCTGATTGAATGTTGGGAAAACACACCTGAATGCACATTGTATGCAAGGGGTAGACCCCTTGAGTTCAAGAACAAAGACGATATCGAGAGGGAGTACGAGGAATACCTTAAAGATGCCAAGAAACACAGGTTCATCATCGAGATGGTAGAAGATGACAAGGTCATCGGTTTCGCATCCTACAAAGATTCTTCCCGCCAGGTAAAGAACGCGTCGATAGGCGCCTTCATAGGTGAAAGGGATTTTTGGAACCTCGGACTGGGTAAGGAGATCACACTAGCTTTATGCGAGATGCTGTTCTTTCATCTAAATTACGATAGAGTCTCGGCCTGGACTTCGGCCATAAATCACCGTGCAAAAGGTGTCTTGGAGAGTTTGGGTTTTGTACGGTCGGGAACTTCAAGAAAATCAGGTTATCTCTATGGAAAGAGGATCGACTGGTACATGTACGATCTTTTAAGGGAAGAATACATCCCTAAAAGACAGTTATATCTAAAGAAATATGTAGATGAATACGAATCGTACATAAAGAACTATTGTACTTTAAGTGATAAGAAACATATTTAAACTTCCTTTGCATATTACCTTCCAGGTATGTCAGATGACAAATACAACGTCCATAACATACAGGGAAAAGCTACTCATCTATCTCAAAGATTATATCGACTGTAAAGAAGGTGTATTTTTTCCTAAGGAAGTTACCCAGAAAGGTATCGCCAACGGATTGGATATGTCGAGGACGCACGTATCCCGGGTGGTACAGGGCCTCGTAGACGAAGGATTACTCAAGGAGCACCTGGCCAACGTTAAAGACAGCGAACGCAAACTCAAAACTTATACCCTTACCGTAAAAGGTATCAGGGCGGCGGAAGGATTGATATCCCATCTTGAAGACACAAAGATAAACGTGGTCAAGGACGGTGAAAATCGCGTTCTATCTATAACCGACATAAAGGACGAAAGTAATGGGAAGATAGGCCTTTTAAAAGCAATAGATCTAATGGAATCTTCCAAAGGTATACTGGACCTGGACGCCCTCGGCCCCGAAGACCCGATCAAGATGCTGGAAGAGGGTCCCGAAGTGGAGAGTTTGTACGGCAGGGGTCAACTCCTGGGCAAGATAGACGACTGGTTTAGGAGCGAAGTTCCCACGATGGTTTTGTTCGGGGGTCGGGGTGCCGGAACATCAAGTATAGCTAGACGTTTTCTGGACTCCGTTAAGGACAGGCATCTATTATGGGTACGAACCAAGGACCGGTACAGGGAAGATATAATGGGTAGATTAAAGGACTTTATCGAAAATATAGACTGTTGCGAAGATGGGGACTTGCTGGAACTTCTTAGAGAGCAACGTGCACTGGTCGTCTTCGACGATTACCACAACGTAAAAGACGATCTAGTTGATATGATGTCGGGCCTCGTCGATAGACTAAGAAATGATGATAATCTTAAGATCATCGTTACTGCAAGGGAAGGTACCCCGGTTTACGAAAGGTTCTATCATATGGAACACATAGATAAAGGTAAGATAAATGAGTTAAAGATTGACACCTTAGGCGAGGAGGAAGCGGAGAAAATACTGGGGGGACCTCTGGATCCTGAAGCATTGAAGAGGATAATGCTCATGACCAAAGGATCTCCTTTACTGCTGAACTTACTCAAAGAAGAGGATATAGAAGGTATGAACGAGGCCTGCCCGCTCACTAAGGGTCAGATCTATTTGCTTATGTACCTTAAAGACCAAAAAGCAGAGGGTTAAAGTTATTTATTACGTACTCATAAGGTTGAATGATGTACGATACAACCCGTGTTGCGTCCATATTCATCATGCTTCTCGGAATAATGTTCATATTAGCGGGATTGATATTCACTGTTTTATTCGATCTGCCCGCCGTACTCGGAGTGGCCATGGTGATCGTAGGTATATTCATCTCTTTACTTCCTTTGACGAGGGACAGGTACAGATAGTAATTCTTTTATTGGATGATATGTTCCATTGGGACGATATACATGTACACTATATTCGAGGTCGAAAAGGATAAAGCGGCAAAGATCGCAGACATACTATCCGATGACTTGATCAGCCGACAGACTACGGTTGTTAGAGACGGTGAAACCCTGGGGTTGAAAGAAGGAATCACATATGTAATGATAGAAGGTAGCGAAGATGCCGTAATTAGGGGTAAGGAGCTATTCTCCGAATCCGATATCGAAGAAACCGAAGAGCTAGAAAAGGCATACACCTCTATCAAAGAGGTAGAAGAGAACTCCGCATCGGGGATCGGCACAATATTCGGTTAGTATAATCATAAACCTGCTAAAAGGGTGACTCGTGTCCTCTCACCGATGGTAGGATCCTTTCTCAGTCCCCACATTATATTAGCTCGTGGAGCCCATTCATGTATCTTATCCAGTGCATCCTGGGCCTCCATCTCTCCACTCCCGGTACCGCTTGTGACCACGGTGAGTACTGTTTCGTATTCGCCACTGTCGTCCAACCACGGTGAACGGAATGCTTCAAGGGCCGCCTTCTTGCCCCTCTCCCTTCCCTTACCGTAGCCCGCTCCTATCCTGAACTCATCCACACCGCTGCAGAATCTTTTCAGATGAACGATGTCCTTGTGTGTGATCACCGTATTGAACTCTTTCATGGGGAGCTGTATTATGGAATTCATCACCTCGAATGCCCTGGTCATGGGGATGTGCGGGCTCATCCTCAATAGTCGACTGTTGTGAAATACACCGGTAACATCGGCGAAATCCGATATCTTGGTCTTTGCTTTCTCCGCCATCTCCTGTCGTTCGGTGCTTTCCGTTTCGAAGGGTAGGGCTATAAGTGCTATGGTGAATGCCCCCATCATTTTACCCACCTGGGCGCACGTATAAGCTGTCCAGCTTCCGGTTTCACCACCTAACCCTGCGACTATGTACACGATATCATTTCCCGTAACCCTTCGGATTATCTTGTCTTCCGTTTTGTTCATCGGTCTACGGCCCATGGGTATATTCGATCTGAATGTTTGATCCATGTCCAACTTATCTATATGCATAAAAGGTAGTTGGGGAAGTCTTTCATTCACACCGACTTCGAAAAACTTCATGTTGGCAAAGTCCGGTTCGTCGGTCATGGACGTAAGAATATTTCGGCCGGCCCCACCTATACCTAGGGCAGCGGTGAACGGTCTCTTTATCCCTTCGGAAATATCCGAACCAAATCTTCGGGTCTCCACCATGGAAACACATCTACCGATAATAACTATAGGGATAAAAAAGTATCTGTTTATTAATCACTGCAGGGATTCCTGTTGTATCATCACGAATAGCTCTAGTGCGTCCTTAGTATCCATTACCGAGTTCTCAAGAACGGTATCGAAGATGAAGAACATCTTCAGGTACTCCAATGGATCCGTAACCCATTCGTAATCTAAATCCAACTCGAACTCTTCCAGCTTCAACCACCACCGGTGATCATTCGGCAACCCATACCTTGTACTTTATATCGGGGCTGTGGATCTCTTTTACGATACGTTCTTTGACAAGTTTTTTAGGTTTGTGTAATAACGGTACTCTATCTACAAGGTCGTCGAAATCCTTGAAGAGACCTTGACGGCGTCGGTTATCGAGTAGAGACTCCATCTTTTTTCTTCCCAATCCCGGTAGGAGTTCCAGCATGTGATACCTCTTGGTTATCGGTCTTGCTTCGTTAAAGAATTGTATGAACCTGTCTTCTTTGATATTGATTATATCCTCAACAACGAAGGGAACTTCACCCTGGGCAGTATGTGTAAGTTCATCCCATCTGATACGGCGTTTAACGTGCTTTATTTTCTTTCTTTTTTCAAGATCTTTACCTATGTACACCTTTTCACCTATCTCTATGGTAACTTCTTCTTTCGGTATAAGTTCGAACAATTTGAACTCGTCCTGACCCAAGGCTAAAACCAAGCTCTCGTGTTTGTAACTCTTTTCCTCCGGTCTCCCCTCTGCCAGATAATCTAATACATACGCATAATCTTCCATTCTGTCATCCTCACATATGTTTTTTTATCACTTTGATTATCTTGTCACAATCTTCTTCCGAAGGTGTGTATCTGTCCCGGGCGAAGATAGCTCTAACTCCGCTTATCTCCCGGGGGAGTATGTCAGCGGTTTTATAGGCCAATTTAAGATTCATGAACTCAAAGGTATCATCCAACTCCTCCACTAATTTTTTTGCATCTTCAACTGTGAGTACAGCGAATTTTTCAGAGTGGCCCAGGGCCAGGGTTTGTTCGTAAGTAAGTTCCCTCTCTTCAGCCTCGGTGGTGATTAGTTCTTTGACCTCTGGTATGGTTAAATATCTTTTGTCCTCTTCGCCCATGATATCACTCCTATTTTACCTTTCTGAGATGTTCGGGCCTAGAGATCACCGTCTTCTCTTTGTTACCATCTTTTACCTTTATGATGAATGCTTCACCCTGTTTACCTGAAACAATCCCCGTTTTACCTTGAAACCTGCGGTGGGGCATTCCCTTGTGTACACTGGGCTCCAGATGAATCCGTGCCTTCTCGCCTACTTCAAACTGCTGCAGTGCCCGGGTTATAGGTATGAGTCCTTTCTCTCGGGGCTTTTTCCGGAGGATATTCCTGGTTCCCTGCCGTATTCCTTTAGACTTTTTCATTTTATCACTTCTTTTTCTTCGTAATGAACATCCAATACGTCCAGATGAAGAACTTCACACCTTACTTCGAGTTCCGAGGTAAGGCTTGGTTTTGTCCTTCCTTGGTCGCCATGAACGAACTCCTTAACGTAGGTGCCCGCCTCGCATCTAAGGAGTATTTCTGCTTCCTTTTTTTCCATACTTACCAGTTCAAGATCACGTATCTTTCTTTTACGTATCTTGTCGGCACGCCTGTGATCAACTCTTTTAGGCGTTCTCTGAGACAGTGTTATTCCTCTCAAAGATTCCATTACCTTTTTAAATCTTCCCCTATCGACTTCCTCGGACAATAATAGTTTTACTTTGTATGATTTTTCAACCCTTGTGGATTTTATCTCTTTAACTTCGTTTCTGACAGAATATCTTAAGTTAAGTATCTCAACTTCTCCGTGGCTCTTTACTTCGGAAGCGAGCTTATCCAGATCTATCTCCCTGTAGATCGGATCTGTGACTTCTATAACGAAGGGTCTTCCCGAGCCCAACATAAGTACGTCAATATCTTCTCTGCCCATTCCGTGAAGGGTTGCCTTCTCGCCCTCGGTGATCTCCAAGAGAGGTTTTTCTAGTATCTCTTCAACACTCGTTTGGTACATTTTTCCCGTACCGTCGCAGTGTGAACAGCCCGTTCCCCAGCAGCGATTGCAGTTCCAACGGGTCTGGGGTATACCCCTGACGAGCTTTCTGTACCTTCCGTATATGAAGAGCGGGCTCAGCTCTATGTCAACGGTGTCGAACCGGGTATCTACG
>JAFDTZ010000021.1 GCA_019594305.1 Thermoplasmata archaeon | reverse complement strand
TCATATGCGAGGATGGCCCAGCCTGGCACGGCGATGGACTGCTAATCCATTGATGCTTTGCATCGCGGGGGTTCAAATCCCCCTCCTCGCGTTAATTTGAACTATCGTGGGGGTTCATGAGTATGAATGCGCAGCATTTCATACGAACGTTTAGAATCATGAGCTGGGCGAATGATTGTGAACTGAATCCCCCTCCTCGCGCTCACTTTATTCGCTTCTTACGGTCTTCACACATATGATAAAGAGATTAAGTGAACTCGTTTTTTATCTCTTTGGTAAACTTAATGACAATCGTTATATTAATGCACGATTTACCCCCTTGTCAAGAAAAATATAGGAAGTGAAAATATGAAGGTTCCCAAGTGTATGAGTACGCAGCACCCGGATAATGTACATCTTCCATTCTTTGCGGAGAGCACGGAGATAGGAGGAGAGGACGAGATCAAGGAGGCATATTACGCCTTTTCTCATCTTGGTATGGACGAACAGATGTGGGATTGCGAGGGTAAAGAGGCGGATAACTTCGTCGTCAAGAAACTTTTAACCAACTACGGTGATTTTTTCAGAGAGAACAGGATCGGTGAGGATGTTTTTATCACCCTTAGAGTACCGAATCCTGCAATAGAGAGAACAGAGGCAAAGATAGTGCTAGAAACATTGGAAAGTATTCCCAGATCCTTCGATACATCCAAGCTATTTTACGAGGATGATACACCACCCATATTCGAAGTGATTCTTCCTATGACAACCTCATCGGAAAGTCTTGATAGGATTTACCGGTATTATCATGATTTTGTGGCAGGTAAACAGAATATTTCCCTTGACAAAACAGACATTACCATCGCAGAGTGGATAGGCGAATTCAAACCGGAGAAGATAAACGTCATACCTTTATTCGAAGACAGGGAAAACATGCTGAATGTGTACGACATAACAAAGGGATACATACATGATAAGAACCTGGAATATCAAAGGGTTTTTCTTGCAAGATCAGACACAGCGATGAACTATGGAAATATAGCCGCTATAATACTGAACAAGATAGCTCTTCAACGTTTACATAAATTATCGGAAGATACCGGGGTGGACATATATCCGATATTGGGCGTGGGGTCAGCGCCTTTCAGGGGTAACCTGAGACCGGACACCGTGGACAAGATCGTGGAAGACTACCCGAGCGTGCATACATTCACCATCCAATCCGCCTTCAAATACGACAACCCCCCCGATGAGGTAAAAAAGGGCGTAGAGAAGCTCCAGAGCAGAAGGACCGGGCTGCCGCAACAGATAGACGAAGATGTTTATCTCGATATAATAGAGAGGTATTCATACGAATACCGCAAACATATAACAGCCCTGGCACCGGTAATCAACAGGATAGCAAGGTATGTGCCCAGCAGAAGGAAAAGGAAGCTTCACATAGGTTTATTCGGATACTCCCGCAATTTGGGTGGAGTTACCCTACCCAGGGCCATCACCTTCACCAACGCCCTGTATTCCATTGGCATCCCACCTGAGATACTCGGCCTTAACAAAATGACGGAAAGGGACCTTGACCTTATAAGGGATATTTACCTGCACTTCGATGACGACCTTGGAACGGCACTTAGATACTTTAACGATGGATCCGAGTTCATACCGAAGGGGCTAAAAGACTCCTTGGATGAGATTGGGGTGAAAGTGGACAAGGACAGTGCACACATTGAGATAACTGATAGCATAATAGAAGCGTTGAAGGACGAACGAACAGAAAGCATAAGCGAAAATATCCAGCGTGCCGCTAATATAAGAAAATTTTTGGGGTAAATAAATCATTCCCTCAATTCACCGAAGGTCGTCACCCTCTCGGCGAAGGCGTTGTGTTTGTGTATGGACTCTTCGCTTTCGCTTCTTACCTCCACATGGGTGTTATCGGGAAAATCCTTGTACCTGTTCAGTACTCTCGAAAGGATATCCCTAACCACGTCTTCAACGAACTTCGGGTTCTCGTGGGCCCTGATCACAACCTCGGCTTCGTCCTTCCTTTTCAATATCTCATAGGTTGGTGACGATAATGACGATTCCACTATATCTATTAGGTCATTAACCTCCACTTCCTTACCATCGGGAACTTCGATCATCACCTGGCTGCGGTTCCTTTGATTGTGGGTGATCACCGGTATTTTCCCCAACATTCCTTTCAACTCAGGGTGCTTTTCGGCGTAAATCGTTCTTACCGTTTCCATGGCACAGGGGCATGCGTTGAGACCGAGTACGGTAACACCAATGTATTTTCTGATGGTTCCGTGTCTGTAGGCCTCAGTCCTGGATCTGATCTCGTAAAACTCCAGACTCGACCTGCCCCCTGGAGATGCCTTTTCCATGAAATAACCCGCGGAAACATCAACCTCGGAATAAGAAGCGTAATCGTGTCTTTCCAAAAGAATAGTGCACATTTGATGTGAAAGATCCTCCAACCCCCTGACGGGTTCCCTAACCGTTCTGTCAACAACCTCACCTGTTACCTCCACGTTCCTGGACATGTGAGAGCCTTTTTGATCGGAAGGAAGGTCAACGTAAACATCGATGGTCGCATTGAGGGTTACATCACCCCAGGAACGTCTGACCACCACCGGTTTCTTGACTCCGGTCACCCCCACCCTTGTGATCTTGAACCGCTGCTCGGCACGCTGGTTCTGAACGTCGTTGGTAACTACCATATCGGTAAAAAAGACTCTTTGTGTATTAAACACTTCGGTGTTAGGACTCGGGTTTTCACCTCAATCCATGCACAGGGAAGCCTGTGACATCTGTTTGCTGCTGGCGGAGGCAACTCCATCCTTGTCAACGGCGATCACACCGATAGAAGAACCTTCGATATGGTCTTCAACAACCATGTCGCAGGCACCTTGAAGGCCCATCTCGGGGATAAGGGAGTAACACCTATAGGCACTCAACCTTTTGATTATATCCTCACCTTTACCGGTGGTCACCACCGCACCGTATTCGTCTGCATAAAAACCACAGCCCACGAGGGGGCTGTCGCCAACCCTACCCTTGATACTGAAGCTGGTACCACCGGTAGAAACCGCAGCGGCGTATTCACCGTTGTGAGATGCAACACATCCGACGGTATCACCCCCATCCACCCCTTTGTATATGTCATGAAGCTCCTGGTTCTCATGTAGTTTCGCATGCATCCGCGATAATTCCTTCCTTCTAGCTTCCGTTGACGGGTCATGAGCGCTGAACCCCTTACTTCGGGCATACTCCAAAGCCCCTTGGCTAACCAGTAGTACATAGGGTGTTTCATACACCTTTGCAGCCACCTTTATCGGGTTCTTCACGGATTCTATAGCTGCTACCGCGCCTATATCACCTTTATACATGACAGCGGCATCCATCTGTATCTTTCCGTCGAGTCTTATCCTGGAGCCGGTACCCGCGTTGAAAACGGGATCGTCCTCCAAGGCTGATACCACACCTACAACCGTTTGAAAGGCATCATCGGCAAGTCCCTCCTTAACAGCAGCATTCACTCTTTCATCGAGCTCTCGCGAACTTCCTACACCACCATGGGCTATGATGTACATGGTCCACCCCATAGTATATATCATAAATATCTTTTCTAAGGTTAAGCAGTCTGAAAATAATTGATGTTTTTTAAGCCGCTAATCGAATCGCCTCAACACGTCCTCGCACCTATTTATCCATAATTTTACCTTGATTTCTCGGAAGATCGAAAGTGCTTTTTTAATATTATTCTTAGACTCGCCTGTATCACCCAATTCTTTACACATCAGTCCGTATTCATAATGGAGCCTTGCTAATTTTTTCTTACTTCCGGCCTCTTCGAGTAATTTTTTACCAAATTCGAACTCCTGCCTTGCTTCATCCCAAAGGTCGAGTTCCCGATATGCCATCCCTAGCACTCTGTGTGCCCTGCCCTCTTCAGCCTTTTCTCCGGCATCCTTTGCTATGACTATGGCGTTATTCACCTTTTCGATGGCCTCTTGGGTTTCACCTGTACCTATCATAGCCTCCGCCAAACTACACATAACAAATATTAAATGGCTCTTCGCATCCGTCTCCTCGCAGATATCTATGCATTCGTTGTAATAAGTAATGGCTTTATCAAAATCACCCTTTTCGAGAAAGACATCACCCATATTATTCAAAGATTCCGCTATGGTCCATTTATTACCTAGACTTCGTCGTAGCTCGTAACTCTTCTGAAAATATTCCAAGGCCTTGTCTAACTCGTCCTTCTCTTCGTAAACCGTGCCAATGTTGTTAAGGGAACCGGCGATACCCTGTTTATCACCTATCTTTTTCTTGATATCCAAACTTTTAAAATGACATTCCAGGGCGTCATCAAGTCCCCCCTTGTATTTGTTTACCAGTGCCTTGTTGTTGAGGGATGCTGCCACACCCCATTTATCACCGATCTCATTTAACAACTCAAAACAATGGTGGTGGTGTTCCAGGGCCTTATCAACATCACCTGTATTCTGGTACACGAGTGCCATATTATTTAGCGTGGCGGCCAAGGTGCGTTTATCTCCGGTTTCTTTTCTTATTTCGAGTGCCTTTTCCAGGTGTAATGATGCATTATCAAAGTCGGACTTCCTTATATATACGGAGCCGATATCATGTTCGGCCTGGCCTATCTCTTTTTTATCGCCGATCTTTTTTGCAAGAGATATTCTTTCGGTAAATAGCTTCTCTGAAACGTCATATTTTCCTTGCCTAATATACGCCCATCCCTTACGCCCGAGAAGCCTTGCTCCAACTATACTATCATCATCCAGGAGATCGAGTCCCTCCCCACACTCTTCTAAACATTTATCAAGGTTACCCAAATGTTCGTAGACGTTTGCCATCTTCCTGTGAATATCGGCCTTTTTAATATTCTCGTCCACGCCTTGGATTACTTCACTGTAATGTTCTATAGCCATCTCATATTCGCCCATGATGAAGTACACGTCCCCTAGACCCTCTTTTGCCTTCCACATAAGCTCCTTACCCTCTAATAGAGGTAAAGCTCTTTGATAAAGCTCAAGAGCCTCTTCGTTGGAATAGCCGTCTTTTGCCCTGCCCCCTAACTCAAGCAAATATGATCCCGCTCTTTTATCCCCTGCCCTGTAAAGGTGATGCGCCATTTTATCGAGAACTTCTTCCGGGCTATCTTTGTAGAGCTCATCGTAGGTATCCGCAATTATTTTGTGATACTCTTTTTTCAATTCCTCGTTTATACCGTTGTACAAAACCTCATACACCTTTCTGTGGTCGAACATATATTTATTTCTAATAAGATGGATCAGGTTGTGAGTTTTCTCTATTTTACTAAGATTTTTTAATAAAATAATTCTGTTCATACCCGTTACCACACCCACAACCTCGCTCTCGAACTCCTCACCCACCACACTTGCACATTCCAGAAGATCTTTTTGTTCATCTATCAATCGGTCTAATCTCCTGACCACCACATCATATATTTTTGAAGGGATATGAACCTCTTCTAAAGTTCCAACCATATTCCATACATGATCATCTTTTTTTAAATGACCCTCTTCTACAAGCATTCTAACGACCTCGATCAGGAAAAAAGGGTTTCCGTCACTCTCGTTGTATAACCGCTGTGCCAACCTACCTTCAATATCTACATCACCAAATAAATTATTTACAAAATTATTTACCGCTACTTCATCCAGCCTTTTCAATTCCATCTCCATAAAAAGGTCTTCACGTCTCATATCCTGGATGGTAGTCCTCAACTGATGTGGTTTACCCTCGTAACTTTGAATTATATCCTCCGGTCTGTACGTACCTATAAGAAAAATCCGGTTACTCCTAGTGTTTCTTGATAGATAGTGGAGCAACTTTAAAGAAGTATGATCCGCCCATTGTAAATCATCGAGAAACAGTACTATCGGTTGTTCGGACGATAGTCTTTGCAAACCAAGAAGTACGTTATCGAAAAAATTCTCCTGCCTTATCTTAGGGTCTTCAACAAGGTAGTCTCCGTTGAATTTGCCTGAATCGACGAACCAGGCTATTCTCGGCTGAATTTCATCCGCTTCCCCCATATCGCCATCCCATGAATCGAACCGATCACCTATCTCAATAAGAGTTTTTCTCATATCCTCGATCAGTATCTCACTGTTAGTCCCTTCTATAACCGTCGCAAGAGATAGGTCTTCAATCGTTTGTATCAGTATATTGAACCTGTCATAACCTATGGTGTTCAAACCCTTGGATTTCTTCTCACCCATCATGGATAAGGAGTCCCCGATGAAATTCCCCACCGCCTTTAGCATCGATGCGAATATGTCCGGGTCGAGTTCAGTCTCTTTAAGTTCTGCCTTGGATATAAGCATGCCCGCATTATTGATCAGGTAGGCGGAGATCACCTTCGGGGGTGGGGTCTCCGATACGAGATGATACATGTTTGCACCTCTCAACGCCTCTTTGAAGGGGAGCAAGGGTTCGAGAGTATCTGTGAGGCACCAGCCCCGGATCATGTTCACATTGTTCTCTTCAGCGATATTCAGCAATTCTTCTATAAGTCTTGTTTTACCGATACCCGCCTCTCCCGATATTAGGGCCGTGCTACCTTTACCACCCATGGCATCATCCAGTAATACCTTAAGCTGCTCAAGCTCGCCTTTACGACCGGTAAACGACGGTGTCAATTCCTTTGTGTCCATGGGGTCGGGCAATTCATCCACCTGTGTCTTTCCCGAGAATGTATCTATTAGGTATAAACTTTTTCAACATTTTTACCAGTAACCCCATGGTGAATGATCTTGATCAGGAAAGACCCCACGATTTATATATACCCTAACAGTGTATCCCGAACTGTAACAGAGGTATCGGCATGCCAACAGAAAAAGAAGTAATCGAGAAGCTAAAAGGTGTAATGGACCCCCATACCGGGATAGATGTGTACTCCATGGGTTTGATATCCGAATTGACGATAGATGACAGTAACATCAGCTTGATATTCACACCCACTAGCCCTTTTTGTCCAATGGGTGTTCAGCTAGCTGTACAGATAAAGAAAAGCCTCACTGAACTGGACGATGTGGAATCAGGCGACGTTAATATTACCGTACAGGGGCACCTTAACGCTGAGGAGATAAACCAACATCTAGCCAAGAGTTGATCAACTCATGGAAATACAACCTGAATGCGTTCCCTGCCTTATTAAAAGGTGCATCTACGAGGCGCGCCTTGAAGATTCGACAAAGGAATACCAGGTGGTTAAAGAATCGTTGAGGATATTGAACGAGACCTACGAAGAGGGAGCGGTTTCCGCAGATATCGCCACCCGGGTTCATAAAAGGGTATATGAGATAATCGGAACGAAGGATCCGTACCGGGAGATCAAGAAGAGATGTAACGAGGTTGCCAATTCACTACTTCCCCGGGGGAGAAAATTTGTGGAAGGCGGAGGGCTCCGTGAATCTGCTCTTGTCTCAGTAGTGGGTAACGTCATGGACTTCGGCTTTCGTGACGATTACGATGGTCCGGACTACTTAACACAAAAATTCGACGAACTCCTATCCGAAGGGTTCGGCCACGATGACATAGACGAGATAGAGAAAATACTCCGTGATGCCGATAACGTAATATTCTTTACAGATAACACGGGCGAGATAGTTTTGGACACCCTTCTAATGAAGGCCATCAAAGAGTACGGTGTTTATCTAACTGTAATAGTCAAGGGAGAGCCCATATTGACGGACGCTACAATGGAGGACGCACTTGAATTCGGTATCGATAAGATAGCGGACAGGGTCGAGACCACTGGAGGCTTCACCATCGGAGTGGACCCCTCACTATTAAATGAAGAACTGGAAAGGGATATACGGGAAGCGGACCTGATCATCGCAAAGGGGATGGCGAACTGGGAATCACTGTCCGAAACAGACTACGGACCCATCGCGTACCTTACAAGGAGTAAATGCCGACCCGTGGCCGACAGCATGGGTGTACCACTGGATGTTAACGTGGCCAAATTATTCTATTGAACAATTGTTGTACGCAGATAGCACATCAGCTGTAACGGTCCATGTTTTCTTTAAATTCTCAGATATGGAAATGGTCTTTTCAGCCCATTCATACACGGGACTTACGAAGTCGCCTTCTCTGAAACCACCTATTACCACTACATAATCTTCTGCCCTTGTGAAGTAATCAAAAATATTTTCACTGTCGCCTTTTGGTGACATGACCAATCTTTTCCCTACCTCCAAATCCAATATATCACGTAAATTACCCTTTTCATAGATTACCCCTTTGGGAGGATTGTTAGTTACTATTTCAATTAGAAATTTTTTGAATTCGTCCATCTTTTCGGGTATCTTCACGTCGGGTTCAAAACGAAATATCTTGCCATATCTGGTATGAACTATGGTTTTTAGTTCTCGGACCTCGGCCAAACACGAATCGTTGGCGAGGAGTAGCGAAAGATGAACCAATTCAGGATGCGAATCTTTACTATTTATGGCCTTGGGCTCCACCTTCATATCACAATCTGCGAGTACTAAAGTGAGCATGGTATCACGATATTATCTGATTCAACTGTTCGGTTTCTACAGCTAGCCTTATCTCCTGTGCTATCCTTCTTCCCGTGGATAGATCTTCCTGCATCAGATCGGAATACGGGGAGCCGGATATAAAAGGATTTGTACCGGCTACTATACGTGATGATATCTCGAACACCTTGAACTCGAGTTGATCCGTCACGATGGTCTCCAAACAGAAGGAACCGTAGAGTCCGTCGAACAGTTCGTAGGCGCGGTTTACCGCACGCTCGCCCATATCGAATACCTTTGGCAGAAGACTTTCCCTTATAACCACGGGTATGTTACCGGTAACGACGAAGGACGGGAAAACCCTCATCTTCTTCAACTCCTCCTGTGAGCCCAGCTTGTACATCTCGTCGATGTTACTCTCGTCACGCCTATCGATGGACAGCAGCTCCAGTACACCGTGTTTCGTTCTGTAACCCTCTCTTTTTATGGGCGAGAAGAAGTAATGCAGGTAGTACCTGGTGCCCATCACATACTCCTGTATATGATATTCCTTGGTATGGTCTATACCCAGCTTGAAATCGCTGTAATCCTTGGCGATGAAGAAGCCCCGACCTCCCTTGGCACCGTGATATTTGACAAGTACTGGCCGGTTAATATCTTCGGGGTTTGGTATTATCTCGGGCATCGATATACCCGCAGTGGTCAACCATTCCCGTTCCTTGTTTCTGTCGGACTCCCACTTTAGCACACGACGGTTACCGAATGTGGGCACGGCGAGTTTTCTGAATTCGTCCGCCCCCAAATATTCAACGAAGGAACCGTGGGGTACGATTATGACGTTCTTATCCCGTAATTCTTCCGTTTGCTCGAGTATTTCACTGTATTTATCTACCTTCATAAATTCATCCGGTTTGGCTTTGGGAAAGGCGTCGTATATCCTCATCCGCTCTCCTACGGATATACCGAGCGTACGAAAACCCTCTTTACGTGCACCGTGAAATATTTGAAGACTGGAATGTGAACATACGGTAGCTATGGTTATGTCATCCTTATCGTAACCTTCCAATATTCCTGCAATATCCAACTCTTTGGCCATGTTGTCTATAGAGAGAAGGGGTTTTTAATACTTTCCATCAACTATTATTTGCCCTTGAGGTTTTCCACTGTACGTACGACGTCCACAGTCTCGGCCACATCGTGGGCCCGCAGAACAGATACACCTCTATCCACTGCTATGGCGGCAACGGCAAGAGAACCGTACAACCGGTCCTGGACATCCTTACCGAGTATATGGGCGAACATGCTTTTTCGGGATGCTCCCAGCAGTACGGGGAATCCCATGGAGCGGAACTCATCTATGCGGTTGATCAAGTCGATGTTGTGCTCAACCCCTTTTCCGAAGCCGATGCCCGGGTCTATCACTATGTTCTCGGGCCTCACACCTGCCTCCACTGCTGCTTCCGTACGCTCCAGTATATATGAGTATACTTCCCTGACGACGTCGTAGTAATGAGGCTCTTTCTGCATGCTCTCAGGCGTCCCCTGCATGTGCATTATCACAACGGGCACATCCAATTCAGCAACGGTTTCCAGCATACCTTCACTTCTAAGACCGTAAACGTCGTTAACCACGCCTGCTCCCGCCTCAACGGCCGCCCTGGCCACCTCCGGTTTATGGGTATCTATGCTTAAGGGAATATCGACCGACGAACGGAGTTCACGGATCACGGGGATAACTCGCTCTAATTCCTCCTTTTCCGGGACCCCCTTGCTGCCGGGGCGTGTGCTCTCACCCCCTATATCTATTATGTCCGCACCCTGTTCCATCATCTCCAGTCCCCTGGCGACGGCTCTATCTTTATCATCCCAACTTCCACCGTCGTAGAATGAGTCCGGTGTAATGTTCAGTATACCCATTATCTGGGTACCCGTACGGTCCCCCCAGGACAGCTTAGGTTGTGAATCGAAGTTGTTCAAAGCCGTCTCTATCTCGTGGGCTAAGATAGGTAGTTTGAAGGGCTGTTCCCTCAACTTAACCACGGTCCTGTCGAATTCCGGGCGGGTGCCCATCATTATTATCTCGCTCTCGCCCTGAGATAGGTCCAGGGATTTCCACGGTACCGCTGTCTCGCCGCCGGCGGCCAAAAACTCCTGCTTAACGATATTGGCCGCCCTCGGGTCCAAACCCCTTGCGTACACCAAACGGTGTATCGCTTTGGGTGCCATTATCTCAACACCACGTTCCTGGCAGCCCATCTTCCGCAATTCGCGGTATATGTCTATACGACAGCTTCTCGAAAGTACCCTGGTCTCGAACATCTTATCAAGGTAGTATACGGTAAGATAAAAGGTTAATCCTTTGCAGTCGTAAGGACATTAGCCTTTGTATATGGGACGCTGTATGCCTTCCTTGGAGACGTATATCATCTCCTGGTCGTCATCGCCCAGATCTTCCTTCGCCTGGATGAATCCTCTAAGTCTTACATTCAGCAGATCAACATGATGAAGGGCTACCGCCTCCTCTATCCGTGGGCTTCTGGCGCTACCCCATTCGTAATCTCCGTGATGTGAAAGTATTATATGGGACAATTTAAGGGAGAGTTCCTCCGGGAACCCGGGTAACTCTTCGATCCTTTCCCTGATTATTCTCTCACACAACACCGTATGGCCGATAAGATTTGCCTGGCTGGTTAGCTCGATGGATGCGGTGGTCTCGTACTCGTGTATCTTTCCAAAATCATGGATTATTCCCGTGGTTATCATGATGTCCCTGTCCAATTCGGGAAATACATCGCATACCTGAGAGCACATCTTAACATCGTCTAGAGTATGTTCCAACAGGCCGCCTATGTAGTTATTGCTGTACCTCATGCTGTAGGGTGCCCTCTTGAAGGACGACACGAAGTTTTCATCGTCGAGAAATGACATTACAAGTTCCGCGAGGTACTCATGGGAGATGGATCCCGAATACGACCGAAGCTCGTCGAGCATTTCGTCGATATCCCTTTTGGAGGCGGGCATGAAATCCGCAGTGTTGTAATCATCCTCGTCCAGTACTGTCAGTCTATGGAAATTGTCATGGTTAAGGGATAACTGCAGCTGACCTTTGTAGGAGCTGACGATACCGCTCACCGCCACAACCTCACCCACCGATAGCTGTTCGTACAATGACTGTATTTCATCCTTTTCGGGACCTCCCCAGTACACAAGAGATATGTCTCCTGTTCTATCACCCACCGTCATTCTGAAGAACCAGCCTCTGGTGTATTCCTTTGGTGGTATCTTGCTTCTCACCGCGAACTTATCATTTATCTCACGACCCTCTATAAGGTCCTCGACGAATGTCTTCTTCTCCATAATATCACAGCCAAACGGAGTTCGATTGATTATTTAAGTTTTTTCGCATCTCGGATACCAACAGCACCGCATACCTCGCATTGTACAGGTACGGATGCTGCCAGCCACCGTTGGCCACACCGTATTCCATCTCGTATGATGTAGGCATACCGTCCCGGGACAGATCTTTGTTGTCCGGATCATCGTTCAGCACACCGTCGCCGGACATATCGTACGAACCTATCAGGTTGCCGTTTGCGTCCCTGTCCAGCCACGGATCATGGTTCGCCGCCCACGCTATTCTCTCGACGTAAAAATCCGAGTCAGGATCAACAAGGCTCACATTATTTATCCGTCCGTCACCGTTCATATCATAATCCTTAGGTATAAGGTCCATTGAATCTATCTGACCGTCGAAGTCGGTATCTGGACTCAACGGGTCGGTGCCAAACCTCCGATGTTCGTTACCTTCAACACAAAATACCCATATCATTCTATCCCTATCCTCTTGTACACATATCCAGCGGTGAAGATGATTTTGAAGAGTACGAGCAATGCAAAAATCATAGCTAAATACGTGGATATAGTATTAACTGCGACAAGAATGAGTAAGAGGATCAATGGCAGAAAGCTCAAACCGTAAATACTGTACTCGATAAGACCTTCAAGTGGGACCCGTCTTATATCGTAACCCAGAAGCAGGAGGGTAAAAGCGAATCCAATTATGATTCTATACACTCCAAAAGTTGATTCAACTCCGATAGTTGACGAGATTATAAAAAAAAGGTCCCCTCCGTTTATGATAAGGGGAGGTACAAAAAAGGGGAGAAGTATGATAACGAATAAAACATATCCAATATCTGATAATTTATGTTTGGAAGATAAAGCAGTCAACGTGGTAGCCCACACCGATAAGCCTGCGATACTAATTAGTTCTAGAGGCTCTTCGACTTCACCCATCCAATAAACAGAAAATGTCAAGAAGATGCCGCCTAAAATATACATAAAAAATAACCCAAAGTCTTCTTCCCGTTTTTTGAGAGTGTTTTTTTTTGTAGTACCTTTGTAAAAAGATTTGCTTAACTTATTTTTGCGATAAAAATAGGATGCTGCTGAGCTCAGGATTATGACTAACAAAATAACCGTTGGTATCGCCCACAAAAGTAGATTTATGCTGCTCAACCAGAGAGAAAAACCTACTATCGGACTCAATAATATTCCGACCAAGGTCTGCTTACCCCTCATATCTATTAATTTATTGAGGATTCCAATCAGACATATTAAAATCCCTATTAAAATCATTAGTAAAACCAGTAGAGCTATTAGTATTAAACCTCCTAAACCTATTAAAATAACACTTTGTGACTCTAGAAAACCCACTCCAGAGAATAATAAAACACTCATCAAAAATAAAAGCAGAGCTATTTTACCCGACGTTAAATCAAAATATCTAACCAACAGGTAAGCAGGAATAAATGCTAAAATAGGAATGAGATAGGATACACTACTAATAGATAATAACGCTCCGATTCCTATTAACATCCAATATTCCTTCCGTTCCACTTGATTTTCACCTCTGCATGATTAGTTTTCATCACGTTTATCCGTCCCACAACTTCAAAGATTCTTGCATCCAGTAAACTGGTTCAATCCATATATATGCTACGGGCCCAGAAGGTAGCTTCTCAATCGGCTTCGAATGACGAAACACGGGTCCAGGGACGCTACGTGAATCAGCACCCCATCTACCTTTGAACTTAAGCCAATCCTGAGTTTCCAACATAGTAATGTTATAATCAGGTTCAAAACGAGGATGTATTATTATCCCATCACCATGATGGTGGTCACGAGTAACTACATATTCCTTCGAGCCGCTCTCAAAGTAACTCGCATGTCCACCTCTAGAAACATAAACCACAGGTCTATCACCATCCCTTTCTATGTCCCACCAATATGCCCATTCACCACCATAGTGTTGAGAGTAACCAACAAATAGTGGATCTCCATATGGGGTAAGTTCTATTTGTATCATTTCCCAGTCCCCTTCGTGCTTACCCGCCAACGGTTTATCATCGTACACGTAAAAGAACCAGTACTGTATAACAATCCAATCATTCCTAGCGGTGGCCACACTTGCATACACATTGTAATCATGTGGTTCCACTGCATCATCATCGAGAGCTAAATAGTTTTCAGAATCCGGATAATTCGCTAAATCTTGAGGTGTTACCTCATCCTTAATCAACATACCATCACCGTCGTAGAGACTTGATTGTTCTAAAAAGTTTTCTATATTCGTCGGGAAGAATGTTTCCCCCTCATTGAACCGCAATATAGGTGCATGTCGTTCAGCCAACATACGCTGTCTACCTGGGTTGATCTCAGGAGCAACGAACATTTCATCTCTAGCTCAACTTCCCTGTGGTCACACCGATATAGAACAACGTAACCGTCATCAGTAGGTTCCCACATACCTAGATCCGATTTGTCAAGATAAGTTGTACTTCCATCTCTCACATCATGTCTGAGTTCATAAAATATCGTTGTAACACCGTAGTGATAATCCCAAACAGTTAATTCGAGGTACGAATGTATATATGACCTGTAATCCGGAATATTACGGGGAAGTGTAACACCATATTCATCAAAAGCAAGGGATCTTTTGTACCTCTGTGGGAGACCTGAATACCATTTATCTTCTTCGACTATCCACCTAACATCACCGAACATTGTCATCCAATGCTCTTCTCCACTTTCCTGTATATGTACTTTCAATAACGCATCATAGAACGGGTGTAAGTCTATGCCATCCGGCACACCGTCCCCATCGGTATCCGGGTTAAGCGGGTCGGTGCCGTACACATCGGCTTCCTCTTGGTTCGACAGGCCATCTCCATCGGTGTCCATTGTGATGTCCGACGGTAAAAAGGGGTCGGTACCGTATCTCCAGAGTTCATCCGTCCACGATAGTCCATCACCTGACCAATCTTCATCGGGATCCCAATCCGTACCGAAGTTCTCGAACACCAGCTTACCCGGTCGCCTGTCGTAAGCACCGGTTACGGGTACCATCAACGTTAGAGCTTCGTTACCGACGACTTTAACGGAACGGGCATGGTTATCGAATACGTAGGTATCCTTGATGGCGAAGTGCGCGCCTTTGGAGAGTATACCTATGTCGTTGTTGTTAATGGTGCAGTCGAATACGTTAACGTAATTGTGACCGATCACTTCCCTACCGACCGAGTCTTCATCGTTATTACCGACATCTCCATACACCACGCGCAGCCCGATGTGATTATTGTACAGATGAAGGCCCGATACCGTGTGACCTCCCGGGTAATAGGCTACTACTCTCGTAGAGGTGGTGTGGGTCAGCCCTACATCATCGGTAACCGTGAGTCTGGGGAACCAGAAGCCTATTTTCGGAAGGTTGTGTTCATAGGTATAGACGATCTGTGACTTTTCGCTACCTTCGATAATATTTCCGTCCCCAAGCTCCCATCTGTAGTTCACTATATCTCCATGATCTGAGTGCGATCCGCTTCCATCTAACTCCACTGTCATATGCCATAGTTCGCCTACTTTTTCGAAGTTGCCAACTATCTTGTACTCGGATATCATCGCTACCGGTGGATTTCCCACGCTTATCTGGCGCGTGTGTGTAGCTTTTCCGCCGTCGTCATCCTCAACGGTGAGTGATACGTGATAATATCCTCTTTCGCCGTAGGCGTGTGTAGGGTTCTCCTCGGACGAGGTCGCGCCGTCACCGAAATCCCATGTACGGGAGACTATGTGTCCATCTATGTAGTATGATCTGCATTCAAAGAGTACATCCTCGTCTAACCCGGGATCTTTGGGTGAATAATCGAACCGGGCAACAGGCCTCCGGTTATCCACCGTCAATGTCCTCTCGGCCGTATCACTACGGCCTTCGCTGTCCGTTACCGTAAGTGATATGGTGTAAGTACCCGTTTTTTCGTAGCTGTGAACCACGGTGGCTCCGGTATTCTCAACGATGTTCGTTCCGTCGCCTAAGTCCCATTCCCATTTGACGAGATAGGAATCATCTTCTTCACACTGGACCGGTATCGAGTGGTCTATAACCCTTATATTTTCTAACGTCTTTGGATTTCTCGGTGATATGAACTCGTCATCGGGTGGTAAACCTGGATGATCTATTGTAAAACCTGCTGTAGGGAAATCCCGGGACCCGACCTGTAACACCTTTGAGATGGTTGACGAACCAACCATGTAACCTCTCACCTCGCCTATCACCGTTAGCCTAACCTCGTATATATCCCTCGAAAAAGACTTTTTGGGATTTTGTTCATCACTTGTTGTACCGTCTCCGAATATCCAATACCAGTTCAGTTCCATCTCATGATGTGTTTCTCTGGATCTATCTATAAACTCAACCTCTTCACCCTCCAATGGATTTTTTGGAACATATGTAAAATCCGCAATTGGCGGGTTGATCGTACTGTTAATAGGCTCGGCACCCCAAAATACTCCGAAACGACAATCTCCAATCTTACCTCCAGATATGCGCGGCAAGTTACCTTCAGTCACGATTATCCCCGCACCATGACTGTACCTTATATCAACGTCGATGATCTCCACATTATCGGAATTTACTTCTATACCGTTCCAAAGATGCCTGAAAGTGCAGCCATGGATAGAAGCTTCGTTATTCAAAATGACGCGAAGGTGGTGCCCTTTGTCCGTTGAAACACGAGTTTGAAGCATGTCGATCTTACCATTGACATGAAGATATCGACCGCCCTCGCCGGCTTCCTTGAAGTGAACTCTTGAATGTCTGAGCGAAGTGCTAGCCCATGGATGTACCGACATGTTACCGTCGATATAAACCTCCATCTCCACCATTGTCAGGTTAACTGCCATCGGTATGATCGCATTACCAACATGAATGCTACCGTCAACGAACAGCAATTGTCCTTCGAGGTTCACATCGTTCGTTATCCTCGGATTCACCATCCTCACGACCGTACGGTGTATCGTGACTCTCGGCGGGTATTGATAGTTCATGGTGGCGTTCGCTGTACGCGCGTAGCTTGCAAAACCGAACCATGCTTCCGTACCGTTCATCGTCCACCGAAGACTTTTTTCTCCCGCACAGTAGATCGTCTGTTCGAGCCCATCCTGGGTTACCGCCCAGAAACCAGCACTGTGGTTTTTCTCCTTATCCTCCGGCCCTACGATGTAAAAAAAGTTTGTGATGTTGCTGTGGGTGGTGTACCGTCTGCCCGGTGGCCCGCCGTTACCCGGAGGACCCGGCGGTATGTTTCCCGGCGGCCCGCCATTACCCAGTTCGCCAGATGGTTTCCCGCCGACCTGAGATGAGGGGTTGGTCCTGGTGAGATTCTCCGAATAACCGGTGCTCCACACCAACACGCCGTCGGTGTTGATGACGTTATCCGCTATTGTATCGAAGGAGATTGGCCGCAAAAAACCATCTAATTCGATACGCATGGAATCCGGATAGAAGTACCACGTGTAACCTTCGATACCGCATTCCGACCTGAATTCTATGGCAGTGTACAGAGGTCCCTCGGCAGTTAACGTGATCTCGACACCCTTGTTGCGCCAGTTAAATACATCCGAATGCCAAGACATCCACGTTGTATCGAGCACGTAACCCTTTCTGGTGGAGTTGTTGAATTTGACCACCCTGCTGCCACCTCTTTGTGTATCTATCTTTACTTCGTAATCATTACCGGTGATCCAGATATGCCCGTCTATCTCGTTAACTTCCACTATACCGATATTTGTCGATTCACCTAACAATGATTTCTGTTCCACCGCTGTCTTCGGACCGTTCTCCAGAATGTCGAATGAGACAGTATAGTATCGTGTGGTATTCGCCGGTGTGGTTCCGTTCATCAACCAACTCACTTCCAGATCAACGTCGTCCAACCACCTCTCCTGGAATGCCGCATCCCATCGGGGATGCCAGGTGCCGTTGGTCTCACGTACACGTACCGAGTTTTCGTCGAACTCGCCGTAACCGCCGAGTTCCTTGGTAATGTTCAAGACCAACGACACAACTCGCTCTTCACGTTGGAAAAGGCCGCTGTGCACTTCCATCGGTACGGTATAGTGCCACACCGATTCAACCGTATTATCGGTGTCAATTTCCTCACCCCATAAATCGATTTTCGGTGTAAATATATATGCGGCGGAAGCAGAGCTCACGATCAGCAAAACAGCTATGAAACCGTATATCTTCGAGTTGGTGATCACACTAATCACAACAACCATATATGTAGATATATATAATTTTAGCGGCGGCTTTCTTAAATTGTAGAGTACGAAGATCATTTCCGTACTCAACGACAAGATCAGCAGTGTATTATCCGTTTATGTCACACCGGTAACGTATTCCCCGTAGCCCCTTTTACCCACGAACTCCCTGTCCCTGACCACGAACTCGCCCCGTGATATAACGTGCCTGGGGAATATCGCCCTGAAATTATCGTAGGGTGTCCAGCCAGCCTTGGAATGCAGTCGCTCCGCCTGTATATTCTCCACTTCACGGAAGTCGATCAATATTATATCGGCATAGTAACCCTCGGCGATACGGCCTTTTTTCAATCCAAGTAGCTCTCCGGGACGCTCTGCGATCGCCTTTACCACCGTAGAAAGGGATATCTTTCCCAAAGAGATATAGTTCAACATGAGGGGATACATGGTCTCCACACCCGGCAGTCCGGCCGGCGCTTCCCGGAACTCCACATCCTTTTCCTCCAAAAGGTGCGGTGCGTGGTCGCTGGTTAGAACGTCGATCTCGCCCCTTTCAAAGGCCTCCCATAGTTCATACTGCTCGTCGATCCCTCTCAACGGCGGGTTTACCTTGCCGAAGGGACCGAGGAGGGCTTCTTCACTCAAAACAAGATGATGGGGGGTGACCTCTACCACGCAAGATGCCTTCCGGGCGAGTTCCATGCTTTTTCGTGTGCTTACATGACATACCCTTTTATTTCCGTCGGGAAGGTCAATCAGCGATCTTATGGCCGATACTTCACTCTCCGACGGTCTCTGTTCGTTGTATCCAGGAAGGTTATCACCCGGTTCACCGAACCTGTCCGGGTCCTCGCAGTGGAATGCCACATCGCAGCCCCGTGCAAGTAAATCCGCCACCGTTTTCTTATGGTAGCCGCCCTGGACACCGGTGGTGGAGGACATGTATACCTTGAAATGCGTTGTCAGCTCAGACATCTTCAAACTGTCTTTGCCCACCATCCCGTAAAGACCGAAATCCACGCAGGCCTTTTTACCTACGGCCCGGAGCTTATCCTTCAACCTTTTCGCGGTGTCCGTCGGTGGATGGTTGTTGGGCATATCCAGTACCGTGGTCACACCGCCGAATGCGGCACTGAGCGTACCGGTGTAGAAGTCCTCCTTTGTGGTATCACCGGGGTCCCTGAAATGAACATGCAAGTCTATACCCGCGGGAAGTATTACCCCGTCCCACTCAAATATATCGGTATCGGAAGGACGCGAACTACCGACAGACAATATTTTACCGTCTTGGATCTCTATGTATCTGTTCTTCAAACCACCCTTGATGTACGCAAGTCCTTTCAGTATCATCAAAATCCTCTTCTCTCCACTTTACCGGCGGGCTCCACTTCGGCGTATATGGTACCCCTGAAGCGTTTTACCGTGCAGTTACCCCGTCTCCAGGAATCCTTAGGCAGGCCCGCCTTCATACATGTATGATCGAGGAACTCTTCCTCACTCCAGTCGTATTCCACAGGCACCTGGGGCAGTAAAAGTCCGCTATTGTATCCGCGAGATATGATCAGACCGTCCCTTCCGCACGATATCTTTTTCGGCAGTTCGGAAGGCGTATCGTACTCCACTTCTTCCGGTGGTGTGAGCAGTGTTACCTCGACGATGATACCGTCGAGCTCGTCCGGTCTAAGGGGCATGAACCTCGGATCCCTGGAAGCACTCATGGCTGCCTGGGGTAGTGCCTCTTTCAACTTTAACACGGGTTCGGGATATCCGATGCACCCCCTGAGGTCTCCCGACGGGTATTTATTCAACGTTACGAAGACTCCCCCCTTCCCATCAAATACGGATGGATATTCGATATATACAGGCTGCTCTCCCCTGACATGAGCTTCGATAACACTTCTTGCGATCCTGACCGCTTTTTCACCTTCTTCTTCAGAGTACATGAAACAAGATATACCAGGGGTACATAAATTATTTTTGCCGGCTGTAAAAGCCCTTACTCCGGATAATATTTCTCGATATATTCCTCGTCTATCCTCTTCAGCTCTCTCTTCGGTATTATCGTAAGCAGGTCCCATGCAAGTTCGAGGGTCTCCTCTATGCTCCTGTCCTCGTCCTCGCCCTGGGCGATGAACCTATCCTCGAATTCATCGGAAAATTTGAGGTAGTCGCGGTCCCTGTCGGTCAAAGCCTCCTCACCTACGACAGCCACAAGGTCCCTGAGACGGTTACCTTCGGCGTAGGCTGCGTACAGCTGGTTGCTAACACCCATGTGGTCATCTCTCGTCCGCTCCGGGCCGATGCCGTGCTGCATGAGCCTGGAAAGACTCTCGCCCGGTACAAGAGGAGGTCTTATACCCTTTCGGTGCAGTTCCCTGGAGAACACCAGCTGGCCCTCGGTGATGTATCCCGTAAGGTCGGGTATGGGGTGTGTGATATCGTCATCGGGCATCGTGAGTACCGGTATCATGGTTATGGAACCTTCACGACCCACGATACGCCCGGCACGTTCGTATATGCTGGCAAGGTCGGTGTATAGGTACCCCGGGTATCCCCTTCTACCCGGCACCTCCTCCCTCGCTGCAGCTATCTCACGAAGGGCCTCGCAGTAATTCGTCATGTCCGTAAGTATGATCAGCACCTGCATGCCTAGATCGAAGGCCAGGTACTCGGCGGTGGTGAGTGCCATCCTGGGGATGATTATCCTCTCGATGGCGGGGTCGTTTGCAAGGTTGAGGAACAATACCGCCCGCTCCAATGCACCGGTACGTTCGAAATCCTGCATGAAGTAATTCGCTTCCTCGGCAGTGATACCCATGGCACAGAATACAACTGCGAACTCCTCTTCCTCACCCCGTACCTTCGCCTGACGGGCGATCTGGGCGGCCACGCTGTTGTGAGGCAGCCCGCTGGCACTGAAGATCGGTAGTTTTTGACCACGCACCAGGGTGAGCATACCGTCTATGGTGGATATACCCGTTTGAATGAACTCCCTCGGAAACTCCCTTGCCGACGGGTTGATGGGGTCGCCGTTTATGTTCCGCCTCTCGTCCGCCAGTATCTCCGGACTATCGTCTATGGGTCCGCCCAGGCCGTTGAATATTCTACCCAATAGTTCCTTGGACACCCCCAACTTCATTACCTCTCCGGTGAACTGAACCGATGTTAGATCCGTGTCCAACCCCCTTGTTCCCGCAAATACCTGCAGAACCGCCTTGTCCGTTTCCGCCTCCAGCACCTGCCCCAGCCGCTCCTCGCCGCTGGGTAGTTTGATACGGGCTATCTCGTTGAAGGCAACGTCCTTTACGCCCTCCACCACCAGGAGAGGACCCGAGACCTCCGTTACATTCCT
>JAFDTZ010000157.1 GCA_019594305.1 Thermoplasmata archaeon | reverse complement strand
GAAGACGACATCGTGGTATTTCGCAGCACGGTGCACGATGCGGTTGTTACACATAGGGTAGTGGAGGTCAGAGAAGGTACCGGAGGTATTGAACTTATCACAAAAGGCGACGCTAACAATTACACGGATCAGATGGGACCGCACTATCCCGAAGCTCCCGTAAGATCTAACAACTTTCTCGGTAAAGTGGTGGCCATAGGCAACCAGCCTTTGAGGATCCCATTCGTAGGACACGTTTGGTTGGGAATCGGAGGTATTTTAGCCGCCTTACTCGGCGGTACCTTCGGAGGAGGCGGCCTGCTGGTGTTCGTACCCATAGCTACCGCGGGAGTGATGATAATAGGTTTGATACTGATAATGCCCGAAGACGATAAGGACAACAAGATAATACGCCAGATAATCGGAAACGAGAACGACAAGATGCATGTCCTGGTGGTCTTCGTTATACTAATAATCGCTTTCATGCTAGTTATAATGCCCGCTACATGGTACGCGTACGACAGCTACAACGTATCATTGGGTGTGGGACAGCCGGCGGATCCTGCGACGGAATCTTTCTCATACGTAAGGCCCGGACAGGTTATAAACGGTACACATCGTCTCCACAATCCGGGATTCTTCCATACTAACATCTACACGTATGCGGAAGGGGATGGCTCCCATTGGATGAAGGTAGAGGAAGAATATCTCGGTGTGGACTCGCACTCAACAGTCAACGGAAGATTTTCCATAACCATCCCGGAAGAAGTGGAACGGGATACTTATACCTTCGATGTAAACCATTACCATTCGCCTTTCTTTGCACTTTATCCTAGAAATTTCATCACCGGTACATTAAGGGAAAACCCACGGCAGGGAATTCTCATGCTCAACGCACTCACAGCGTTCATATTCGCTTCCCTCACAATGGCGGTGATGCTAGTTTTCTCATTCGTGATAGACGAGTACAAGCTGTGGAAGGAATACTACCGAGCAAGGATGATATACCTAAGGACACAGCGGGTCTCATTCTTCGATAAGTTATACCTCTCCTTGGCCACTGCAGTAGACTGGATCGACAAAAAGATGGACTGGTTGAGAGGCCTAGATGTGGTGGAATTCGAACCGGAACGCCCCTTAACCGCAGCATCGGTATCCCTTCTGGCGGTACCCTTGGTTTGGCTTGGTGCCGATATGTGGATTCTACCCCTGATAGTGTCCCTTTCAGCCGCTATGGCATACTACCTAGACTGCCGTTGGCGGGCGGAGATATACACCGCGGGACTGGTAGCCGGTGGTGTAACGATCATCAGCCTTTACATGATACCTCTTATGGTAATGGCATCGAGCGGCCTGCCCTTCTTGACCATGGCGGTCATGAGCGCAGGTCTGGCTCTGATAATTTTTGTGATCCTAAGTCCGGTGATACTGGCTTTGAGTTATTTTACCGGTGTCGGCATCCACTGGTACAAGCTGAAGAATTCTCCGGTGGCCCCTCTGGAGATAACGGACTTGTGATGTAGAAAATACTCATACTTTCATCAAACCCCCTCAAAAACATATATTAAGCTATTTACTGTTCATGATGTTATACAAGCATTGAAAATGTGAGATGTCAAACGATCCGTTTAACGAGGTTTGTTTATGAAAATTCCGAAAAAAGAAGAGGACGAAGGACTAGTTGAATATGCCGAGAGACTTTCCGAATTATATGGGGATAAGTATGATGCCGCGATAAGGAAGCCTAAAGGCCAGATCTTCACACCCAAGAAGGTTGGCATGTTTATGGTCGGCATGTTTGATATCCCGGATGGTCCTTTACGTATTTTAGACCCCGGGGCGGGAACGGGAACACTCACTGCCGCACTTTGTGAACGACTGATACATGAAGATAAAATAACTAGCTTGACCGTTGATGCTTATGAAAACGACCCTTCCCTGTTACCGTTTTTACATATAACTTTGGAATCATGCAAAATGGAGTTGATGAATAATGGACAGAACATGGAATACTATATTAATAAAGAAGATTTTATTCTACATAATGTCTGTTATTTTAAGAAGTCATGTTTATCGTGGGCAACCGAGAAACCGGATTTTTATGATATAGTGATATCCAATCCTCCATATTATAAACTGAATAAAGATTCACCGCAATCCACTGTGATGGCTGAACTGATCTCCGGACAACCTAATATATATACGCTGTTCATGGCATTATCTGCAAGTATGTTGAAACCCGGGGGTGAGATGGTGTTTATCACTCCAAGAAGCTTTTGCTCCGGTTTATATTACAAGAAATTCAGAGAATGGTTCTTGAACAATATTCAGATAGAAAAAATACACATATTCGAATCGAGAACAGATGTGTTTGATAAAGATGAAATTCTTCAGGAAAGTATGATATTGAAGGGAAAAAATCAGAATAAAGAAGACGATCCAAAAATTATAATAAGTACCAGTGAAAACAATACTTTTTCTAAATTAAAGAATATCAACGTTCGTTACAACGATATAGTCTACCGTAAAAACGGAGATGTATTCATAAGGATACCTACAACACCTTTTGACCTCAATGTTTTAAAAACTATTGATGACTGGCCTATGATTTTAAAATATCTCGGTTTAGAGATATCCACAGGGCCGGTCATACCTTTTCGTGCGAAAAAATATTTACTACCCGAGATGACGGAAACATCGGATTCCGCTCCCCTGCTGTGGTGCCATAATATGGTCAATACGGGTATCGTCTGGCCGCTGAATAAAAATAAAAAAGCTTCAGCGATACGGGTCTGTGAAGAGACCAAACCCCTTCTATTACCTGTAAAAAATTATGTTCTGCTTAAAAGATTCAGTTCAAAAGAACAGGAACGAAGATTGTGTGCAGCGGTATTGTTGAAATCTACATTTCCCTATGAACTGGTCGGTATCGAGAATCATGTTAACTATATACACTGTCCAGAGGGGGAATTATCTATTCATGATGCATTCGGTATCGCAGCCATCTTGAACTCATCGATCGTAGATAACTTTTTTAGATCGTTAAATGGAAACACTCAAGTTAATGCAACGGATATAAGAAGCATGCCGTTCCCAGAGTTCCGTGACATACGTAAAATCGGGAAAATAGTGTATGAGTCTAAAGCATTTAAAGACACGTCAAATCCAGATGACATAGTTGCGGAGGTTCTAGGAATCGATATTAAACAAGTATCAAAGGAGAGATAATATATGAGTAAAATTGATGAAACTATTAACATTCTAAAGGAACTTGGGCTGCCAAAGTCTCAACAAAATGAACGATCCGCTTTGACATTGCTGGCCCTTCTCGACTTGAAGGAAGAAACATCTTGGTCCAGATCCAGACAGCGAACGATAAGAATTCATGATATTTTAGGATTTATACAAAAATATTATGATAAAGAATATGCTGAAAATACACGGGAAACGATAAGACGTCAATCTATCCATCAGTTCGAACAGGCCGCTATAGTAATCAGAAATCCTGATGATCCTTTCAGACCTACAAACAGCCCCAATACAGTATACGCAGTTACAGATGAAGCTTTAGAAGTGATTAACAAATACGGTACTCCAAGATGGAGCCCTGCCTTGGAAAATTTTATCAAAGAAACCGGAAAGTTGAAAGAGCGATACGAGAAACGAAAGAAAAAACACCTTATATCCGTCGATTTACCCGATGGTAAACTCGTTGATTTCTCCCCGGGAAAACACAACGAATTACAGGTTAAGATAATCAAAGAATTTAGAGCGAGATTTTGTCCAAATACCAAGGTGGTCTACATAGGCGATACCGCTAGAAAGATGTTGCATGTGGATAGAGAATTATCGAGTAAACTTGATATTCCTATAACAAAACATGATAAGCTACCTGATGTTGTTCTCTACGATCCCAAAAAAGATATCATACTTCTTATAGAAGCCGTTACTGCACATGGTCCCCTTTCGCCTAAACGACAGATCGAGTTGGAAGAAACGTTGGAACATTGTTCCGTAAAAATTATTTACATCAGCGTTTTCCCAGACTTTGCCGAGTTTAAAAGACATATTGACAACATAGCGTGGGATACGGAGGTATGGATAGAAAGCAACCCCGACCATATGATCCACTTCAACGGGCCAAAGTTTTTTACGGCTCACGATCTTAACAAAGGTGATCAAAATGTATAACGAAGAGAACATAAACCAGGCGATACTTGATTATGCCAAAGAAAGCGG
>JAFDTZ010000126.1 GCA_019594305.1 Thermoplasmata archaeon | reverse complement strand
TTTTGTGATGACAGACGAAGCACACAGGACGCAGTACGACGAACTAGCGGCTTTCATGAGAGCATCATTACCAAATGCCTGTTACATCGGTTTCACCGGTACTCCCATAGAAAAGAAGTACAAGAACACACAGGATACCTTCGGTAGATACATAGACACGTACACCATCGAAGAATCCGTTAACGATAGTGTCACCGTACCGATAAAATACGAAGGACGTATGCCCAACGTATGGGTCGAAGGGAGAACACTCGATGAAATATTCGACAGAGTATTCGCCGATAAATCGGAGGAAGAAAGAGAGTTGATAAAGAGCCGCTATGCAAACGAAAAGAGCATAGCTGAATCCGAGGAAAGGATCACCCAGATATGCATCGATATAATCGACCATTACGAAAATCACATCAAACCCAACGGGTTCAAGGCCCAGGTGGTCTCCGTAAGCAGAACCGCAGCTGCAAGATATAAGGATAAAATGGATGAGCTCAACGGGCCGGAATCAGCGGTTCTGTATTCAAGTGTTCACAACGACCGACATCATCTCAAAAAATATCATAAATCCGATAACGAAATAAACAATATCATAGAGCGGTTCAAGGATTTCGACGACAGCCTCTCCATGTTGATAGTGTGCGACATGCTGATCACCGGTTTCGACGCACCGGTGGAACAGGTGATGTATTTGGACAAACCCTTAAAGGAGCATAACTTACTGCAGGCAATAGCCAGGGTGAACAGACCATTTCAGGGTAAAAAATACGGTTTGATAGTAGATTACTACGGTGTATCCAACGATCTGGACGAAGCCCTTAGAATGTTCAGCAAGAAGGACGTGGAAAACGCTCTAAGACCATTAGAGGACGAACTTCCTAGATTGGAATCCAGGCACCGCAGGACGATGTCGTTCTTCGACGACGTGGACATGGAGGATGTTGAAGAATGTGCAATGGTACTTGAACCGGAAGATGTGAGACTCAAGTTCGATGTAGCCTTTAAAAAATTCTCAGAAAGTATGGATATGCTATTACCCAACCCAAAAGCACTTCCCTACGTTGACGATCTAAGGAAACTGGGTAAGATCAAGCAATACGCAAAGAATCTGTTTAGACCGGATGACGTAGACATCAGCGGTTCCGGTGAGAAGGTACGTCAGTTGATAGATAGATACATCCGTGCCGAAGGAATAGAGTATCTTCAGAAAGAGCCCGTTTCTATACTGAACGAAGAATTTGACGATACCATAGAAACTCACCGTTCGGAAGAAGCGAAGGCAAGTGAGATGGAGCACGCCATAAGGTACGAGATATCCGTTAGACTGGACGAAAACCCGGTGGTTTATTCTTCGTTAAAGGAAAGGTTGGAAAGGATCATCGAATCTAAGAAACTAAAACGTATCGAAACCTCCAAGGCCATAGAAGAGTACGGGCGATTGATACAAGAATTCCGAGATGTATACGAAGGAAAGAAGGCAAGACAGATGGGGCTCGATGACGACGAGTACGCCTTCTTCGAGCTATTGAAGGATGCAAGAACCGAATCCTTGAAAGAAAAGTTCGACGAAAAAAAGATGAAGGAAATATCAAAGGAGATAGTTGCCAAGCTAAGGGAACTGGCAGTTATCGACTTCAGAAGGAAAAAGAGTGTTCTCAGGGATATGAGAGGCAAGGTAAAATTGATACTGATATCCAACAAATGGGACAAAAAAGAGTTGGAATCCGTAACATCTCGTATGATCGAGCTGGCGGAGGCAAGATTGTAGATGCACGAAACGCACTTTGGCAATACTAAAATAACTTACAAAGTAGTGAGAAGCGATAAGCGGAAAACAATCGGTCTAGCGGTAGATCCCGAAGAAGGTGTTATCGTAACCGTCCCTAGCGATATAGACGATAAGGAAATTGAAAAAGCAGTCAACGGCAGGGCTGGCTGGATACTCGAAAAGATCGAATTTTTGCGGGAGATCAAGGAACCAGCATTGGATAAGGAATTCCTTAGTGGTGAAAAATTTCAGTATCTCGGTAGAGGATACATGCTTAAAGTACATCCTACAGAAATCAAATCTCCAGAAGCCACTTTAAAATACGGAAAATTTAACGTCTATGTACCTGAAAGAAGTAAAAATGTGGTCAGAGAAGCACTTTTAGAATGGTATTACGAACACGCCCAAAAGAAACTAAAACAGAGAGTAAAACGGTATGCCGGTAAAGTCGGCGTCGAACCAAATACAGTCAAGGTTAAACACCAGCAAAAACGCTGGGGAAGTTGTACCAAAGACAAAGATCTACTTTTCAACTGGCGTATCATCATGGCACCCATGTCGATAGTGGATTATGTTGTTGTCCACGAACTATGTCATCTAAAAGAGAAGAACCACACCGACGCTTTCTGGAGAAGTGTGAAATCCGTTATCTCTGATTACGAAGTGCGGAAGGAATGGTTGAGAGTCAATGGTCCGCTGCTGGTGTTTTGAATAGGATTGATCCCTAATCTTTGGGCTTTAATGTTTTTCTTACCTTTGTGTTTGGTTTTCTCGTTTTTTTCGATTTTTGGACACCGGAGGGAAGGTGATATTTGTACTATATTCGGGTGATATCACACGGATTTGGGACAGTTTCTAACCTTAGATCGTATATCCCTGATCTATAAATACCATAACGACGTTACATATTATATACAAAAACGTATTGAGTTGATATGTGTGTTACAAAAACGAATGAGAAAGAAGTTAGCGGCACTTTTAGCGACACTTTTGTTGATCAGTACATTTGGCGTGTATTTTGCTACCACCGTAAACGGGTTATATGGAAACAATGAAGCAGCAGATTTAGAGTGGCAGGCCTTTCCTACCATGCCGACGGAATATGAAATTGGTGGACTGGCGGGTATAGATATCGATGATGAAACAGGGTATATCTATGCCGTTGGCTATGTAGAAAATGAAACAGGAACCCGGGATGCGGTCTTTACTAAGTATTCGCATGACGGAAGTGAAGTATTTACTGAGATCGATGATTTCTCCGATGGGGAATATGACAGGACCAATTCGATTTCTCTCACCAGTGATAAAAACAACGTGTTCATCTCAGGTTCTATAAGAGAAGAACTGTGGGGTTCAACCTTTGATATCGCAACATGGTGGAATAGAGATGCAACCACCGGGGAGGTTATTGAAACGCATCATTTAGATCCAAATACATATCTGACATCCATCTTTTTTAGTAGCAGTAGTGACGGTGAAAACTTATATGCTGCATATTGGGGGTATAACATGGTGACTGAAGAAGGCGAAGCAGGGTTGATAAAATATGCGGCGGATGGTTCTGAGATATGGAAAACAACAGAGGTTAATATTACATCCCAGGGACTCCACATCAATGGCGACTATGTTTATATGACGGGTATGTATACAGAAGACGGAGAAAAAACGGAAGCTTTTGTTTCCAAGTATGATACAGAAAATGGCAACCAGCAGTGGTTCAAAACTATTTCTGAGTTAGGATTAGATACCGAACACGACAGTATGGGAATTGACGTGGTAACGGATTCTAATAACGAGGTTTATTTTACTGTGGCATACATCCGTGAAGAGGAAGAGGATTACTACGCGAAGCTCGTAAATCTTGATGCCGATGGAAATTATATTGACAAAATAGTTAAAGATGCCGGTGCAGGGACCATTTCTTCGCTTGGTAGGATGGATATTACCAACTCTGATGAAATATATATTACCGGCGCGTATGATGACACACCTGTATTTTTTAAATTCCATGATATGCAAGAGGAATACATGTACGATATCTCTGCAGACCCGGAAGTCAATCCAGTGGACCCGATGTATGACGGTCCGTCAGACATATCTGTTTTGGATGGAATAATAACTGTTGTTGGGAGCATGGATGACATACAGTTGTGGGTTGCACAATACAGCGAAACCGATGATCCATCAGATGGATATATAGAGATATCGCCACAAGATTTTACTATAGAGGTCGGAGAGACACTTGAATATACTGCAGTATTATACGATGAAGGCGGTAACGAGATCGGAGATGTGACAGGTGTGACCAATTGGTCCATCGAAGCGGAAGCGGGAGGTAGCTGGTTGGATAACGTATATACATCTGAGAACATCGGTAACTGGACTGTAACCGGAGAATACGACGGGATGACAGATACCGCAGTACTGACCGTAGGAGCCGGGAGTGTGGAGTACGTAATCATATCACCCTCTGAAAACCAAACTATCACTGCCGGAGAAGAGCTAGTGTTCACTGCGGAAGCGAGAGACGGTTTCGGAAACTTGATAACCGACGATGTTACAACCTTTGTATGGGAAAATGCAACAGACGGAGTGTTCAACGAAAGTACCTTAGGAGATTATCATGTAACCGCTACCTACGACGGTGTTACTTCGTCTGCAACTAACGTTACGGTAGTCAAAGGATTTGATATATCGCTGACAGCTGGTGGCGAAGCTGATGGATGGAATTTCGTGTCATTCAACTTGATACCATCTGACAGTACACTTGTAACCATACTCGAAGATCCGGATTACGGAATTACAGGGAACTACGATCGTGTCATGTACTACGATGCTTCAACAGACCGATGGCAGAGCTACGTACCAGGCAGAGCCGAGCATTTCAACCACCTCGACACCTGGAACCACCGCATGGGAATCTGGATACGGATGACCAACGACACAACTCTGACCGTCGAAGGTTACGTACCTACGAGCACAGACATCACACTATATCCCGGCTGGAACATGGTTGGATTGCCGAGCAATACTGCAGGTAACCATGGACTGCCATCAGAGATAACAAGAATCGGATACTTCGATGCTACCCAGGAATACAACATGGACTACGATTACAACCCTGCCAACTTTACCTTTGAACCCGGGCAGGGCTACATGCTCTACAACGGTGCGGACTACAGCGTGGTCTGGACTGTGGAGTACTGAGTAGTATAATGAAGTAGACACAAGCAGTAAGTAGTGCGGGGGGCAAGGCAGCACAGCTACCCACACACCCTAAACTATTCATACAATTGAAACAATTGTTACAATATGGCCACCACGATCACCATCGATAAGAAAACGAAGGAGCGATTGGAAACACGACTTGAGAAGGGAAATTGACATACCTGATTACATCATCGAACGCCTCCTAAATATTTTAGATGAATTTGATCCTTTCCGTCCAAGAGCAAAGTTCGATGTAAAACCGCTAAAAGGTTTTCCGGCCAATACTTACAGACTGAGAATAGGAGATCATCGTGTTCTGTATTCGATAGACAAAGAAGTTAAAATAACAACCATCTGACACCGAAACTCGGTATATTGACATATATATATCGCCCATAGAGATATAGTTAGGGTGGGCAGTGAATATCGACGAGGATAGACTGGAAGAATACGTGACATACGTAGTGGGAAACTCGCTAGACCGGCTACCCGATGTCTCAAATTACGAACGACTTCTTCTATAGAATACCTAAGCGAAAATTAGAATAACACATAAAGGTTAATAAATAATAACAATTATCATTATTATATGGCAACAAAAAGCATTTCCATAAGCATTCCAAGAGTGATGAAAAGCGAGATAGAAGCACTCGTAGAATCAGGAGAATACAGTTCCCGGAGTGATGTGATACGCGATGCTTTCAGGACCTTTATGAGGATGAATCCAGAGAAGAAGATCAATGCGGCTGTGGAGTTATACAAAAAAGAGAAGGTTTCGTTGACAAGA
>JAFDTZ010000169.1 GCA_019594305.1 Thermoplasmata archaeon | reverse complement strand
GGTCCGGACGAAGATATTTATGTTGTTGAAAGGGCCGATACATCGGGAACCTACGGTTCATTCATGGAGATGATGGGTATTGATGAAACAGCCGCACACTCGACCCAACTGGAGAATTCGGATGTGAAGAGAACGGTAGGCACAGCAGACTACGCAATAGGATACGTAGGCATGGGATATGTAGGTGGAAACACGCCGGCAGTCAAGTTAAACGGCGTTGCAGGGACCACAGCCAATGTATTGAGCGGTGCTTATCCACTACAAAGAGGTCTGCACTATTACACCAATGGTGAACCTACCGGAGCTGTTAAGGAATTCATAGACTTCGTCCTTAGCCCCAGAGGGCAGGAAATAGTAGCTGAAGTGGGTTTCATCCCCGTACAATAGAACGGTGGCAACATGATCTCGAGGAAGTTAAAAGACAAAATGGTACATTATACTTTCTTCGGGATCGCCACTTTTTCTGTTTTGATAATCAGTTTTATTTTTATATTTTTATTCGTTAAAGCATACCCAGCAATAGACACGATCGGGACAGAACTCCTCTCGAAAGAGTGGAATATATCGAGAAACCAATTTGGTATCCTTCCGGCCATATACGGCTCGGTTTTCGTGGCCATCGGCGCTCTATTAGTAGCGGTTCCCTTGGGTCTCGGGGCTTCCATATACCTATCTGAGATAGCTCCCAACCGGATCAGGATGATACTTAAGCCTTTGATCGAACTATTGGCCGGGATACCCAGCATAGTCTACGGTTTCATAGGTGCCATACTACTGGGAAGATTCCTTTATGATACCTTTGGGATGAGAGGTCCCAATTCCTTCTTGGCAGCCATACTGATACTCGGCATAATGGCATTACCCATAATCGTAAGTATGTCCGATGACGCCATGAAGGCCGTACCCAAAGATCTGAAAGATGCTAGCCTCGCTTTGGGGGCAACCAAATGGCAAACCATCCGTAAAGTTACCATCCCCGCAGCTATATCGGGTATAACAAGTGCAGTCATAATGGGGATGGGAAGGGCCATAGGCGAGACCATGGCAGTGATGCTGATAATCGGGTCGGTTATGCGTATGCCGGTGCCTTTCTTCAATGTATTCGATACCGGAAACACACTCACGGCGCTGATAGCCGTGCAGATGGGCGAATCCCACGGTATCATCATCAATGTTCTGTTCGCCGCCGGTATAATGCTGTTCACCATCGTGGCCGTGATGAGTATCATATCTGATATTCTTCAAGTTCGAACTATGGAAATATTCGAGGGGAGAAGATGAGTATTAGAAAATTATTGGCGATCTGGATCTTTTTCGTTTCCATAGTAATATCCTTAATTGGCTTCCATTCACTAGCCGTTCAATCGGAAATCGAGTACTGGACCATGGCCGGTTCTCTAATACTTTTATCTATCTCCGGTCATGCATGTGGAATACACAATTATTCCACAAAAAAAGATGGTAAAAATCTATTTATGCTGATATATGGATCTGTAATTCTAACCATTGCAGCCCTTTCATTTTACATTCCTGACGTACTCGACCTCAGACCGTGGGAGATATATGCAAGGATCCCTGACCACTTTTTCTTTGCTTTGATAATGCTTTTTGTGGGAATATTTACCAGTTACTTGAGTTTCAGACCATATCACAACTACAATAAAGAAGGGGCTCAATCCGGTGCACTCTATGTACTGCACGTTACCATACTTCTTACATTATTACCACTCTTCATCATAATATTCAATATTATATTTCGGGGTGCAGGAGGAATAACTTATGAATTTTTGACCGAAGACATAGTCAGTATGGGTGAGCAAGGTGGTGTATATCCTGCTATTCTGGGAACACTTGCCATGATCGCCCTTACAGCCATTATTGTACTTCCTCTTGGAGTGGGCACAGCCATCTATCTGGCGGAGTACGCAAGGAAGGGACTGGCGGTAAGATTGATCCGCACAGCGGTCAACATACTACAGGGAACACCATCCATAGTCCATGGATTATTCGGTTACGCTTTTTTTGTTTTGATAGTATTCAACGGTCAAAAATGTTTACTCGCCGGTGCTTTAACACTGGCCATATTAACGCTTCCCATCGTTACACGCTCGGCCGAGGAAGCTCTGAACGCGGTCCCGGGAGACCTGAGGGACGCGAGTTTAGCTCTGGGGGCAACCAAATGGCAGACCATAAGAAAGGTTGTCATCCCCCCCTCGCTTCCTGGTATCTTAACGGGAACAGTACTGGGTCTGGGACGAGCGGCGGGAGAGACCGCGCCGATAATGTTCACAGCGGTATATTTCTCCGGGGCCGGAACTCCACGCAGTCTGCTTAGACCAGTCCAAGCACTTCCATACCACTTACTATCTCTATACCGACTGGTTGGATACCGGGACGTAGAAAATCAAGCATGGGCCACCGCTTTACTATTGTTGATAATAGTTCTTGGAATAAACATCAGTGCGATAATCGTCAGAGAAAAGTACAGACAGAGGTTTTGAAGATGATAAAGAAAATACTGGAGATACTAAAGGAAGATTGTGAATGCGCCTACAAAGGGTTACCTAAGGGTATGAAGATGCGTGTTGATGATTTCGATCTATGGTACGGTAAAACCCAAGCAATTACATCCGTTAACATGAACATACAAAAAAACAAAGTCACCGCTATAATAGGACCTTCCGGTTGCGGTAAATCTACATTGATACGCAGCTTTAACAGGATGAACGATACGATACCAACGGTCAGAACGGAAGGTCATGTATGGCTCGACGGTTACGATATCTACGATGACACTGCAGATTGTGTGGAGATTCGTAGGAAGGTGGGGATGGTTTTTCAAAAACCAAATCCCTTCCCCTTCTCCATTGCCAACAACATATACTATGGCTGCCAGGTCAACGGTATGGACGTGGCCAAGGATGAAGTGGTAGAGAGGTGCTTGAAACAGGCGGCGATATGGGAGGAAGTGAAGGATAGATTGAGTGAAAACGCCCTCTCACTATCGGGAGGACAGCAGCAGAGGTTGTGCATAGCCCGCGCCCTGGCCATCGAACCGGAAGTGATACTGATGGATGAACCTTGCTCCGCTTTGGACCCGATAGCAACAGCAAAGATAGAGGACTTGATCAACGAGTTAAAAAAAGATTATACCGTAGTGATCGTTACCCATAATATGCAGCAGGCAGCAAGGGTAAGTGATTATACGGCATACATGTATCTTGGAGAACTAATAGAGTTCGGAAAGACAAAGCAAATATTTGAGAACCCCCGCGAGGAAAGCACTGAAAAATACATAACCGGAAGATTCGGGTGAGTAAGATGGGACCAGAAGCAAGAAAAGCATATCATGAAGAGTTGAAGGAACTGAAAAGGATGGTGGAGGAGATGGGCGATTTAGCCTCTAATGCCATATCCCTAGCGACAGAAGGATTTGTTGAATTGGACGAGGGAAAGGTAAGAGAGGTGGATGATATCGACAGCAAGATATATGCCTACGATAG
>JAFDTZ010000130.1 GCA_019594305.1 Thermoplasmata archaeon | reverse complement strand
TGTGCAGACCATCGAGGGCGTACCCGCCTTCGTGCACGGCGGTCCCTTCGCCAACATCGCCCACGGTACCAGCAGTATCTTGTCTACGAAGATAGGTATGGCACTTTCCGATTATTTCGTAACGGAAGCAGGATTCGGCTCGGACCTGGGGGCCGAAAAGTTCTTTAATATCGTCTGCAGGCAGAGCGGTTTGAAGCCGGATGTGGTGGTGATGGTCGTTACGGTAAGGGCGTTGAAAAGGCAGGGGGGCGTATCGAATAAGAACCTGAAGGAGAAGAACATACCCGCCATGAAAAAAGGTCTCGCCAACCTTTCTAAACACCTGGAAAACATACAGATGTTCGGCCTTCCCGCAGTGGTGGCAATTAACAGATTTCCCTCGGATACCGATGAGGAGATAGATTATCTCGTTAAGTTATGCGATAGTATAGAGATACCTTCGGCTGTGGTCGAAGTGTTCGAGAAGGGTGGCGAAGGTGGTATGGAGCTGGCAGAGAGAGTGGTAGAGGAGTGCTCAAATTCCTTCGGAAGGTTCGATCCGTTATATGCACTAGAGGAGAAACCAAAGGAGAAGATAAACGACATCGCCACCAAAATTTACGGCGCTAAGAATGTGGTGTACACACCGCAAGCCGAAAAGGACCTGCGTTTGATAGAAAAAATAGGACTCCATGAACTCCCGGTATGCATGGTAAAGACCCATTATTCACTCTCGGATAACAGAAAGTTACTCGGCAGACCCGTGGGCTTCAAGATAAAAATCCATGAAGTCAGGGTGAGTGCAGGTGCCGGATTCCTCATACCCATGGCCGGAGACATAACCACCATGCCGGGACTGCCCAGAAGGCCTGCGGCCATGGACATAGACATCGCCGAAGACGGGAGGATAACAGGATTGTTCTGAGTGATGACCATGAAAGTAGAACTTATTAACCACACACTGGACCCGGACAGGGCGGCCGCTCATGCGGCACTGACATGTTACAAAGAGAATGTACCGGACAAGGAGGGGATGGATATGAACCTTGTACGGGAGATACTGAAGAAGATAAAGGACAGCGGCCATCACAGTGTTATCGAGCATTCATCCTTCACGTTTTCAGTGATAGGCGTTTCGAGGGCGCTTACCCATCAGCTGGTGAGACATCGTATAGCCTCCTACAGCCAGCAGAGCCAGAGATATGTCGATATCGATGATTTCGACCCGGTTATACCCTATTCTGTCCTGGATAACGAACACAATGCAAGGATATACAACGAGTTCATGAAAAAAGTCAGAGAGGTCTATATCGACCTGAAAAAGGACATCCCCCTGGAGGATGCCAGGTACGTCCTCCCCAATGCAACGAAGACGAATATTATAGTTACCATGAACGCCCGTGAGTTGTGGCATTTTTTTTCACTCAGATGCTGCCGCAGAGCCCAGTGGGAGATACGCGAGATGGCCAACAAGATGCTGGACCTCTGCAAGGAGGTTTCTCCGATCATATTCGAGGACGCCGGAGCGCCGTGCCTCCGAGGACCATGTCCCGAGGGAGAGGAATTTTCATGCGGCAAGCCCTTGGGTAAAGGCCATCAGTGATCCACGGTCCATACCGCCGCTTCGTCGGCACTGTTGTACACCCTGTTCCTTTTATCCTCTTAATAATATGTCGGATTTTTCAACATTAATGAAGATGTTCGTAGATATAGAATACCATCGATAGACTTGCGGAACTTATTTATATCTTAAATCGTAATCCAATTCTATTGGAGTTGTATAAGTGAGGCAATCACATATACCGGACAGTATATGTAATCGGAGGAAATTGTCCATTGCCTGGAAAACAAAGAGGGTTGAAAATGATTAGTCTATCCTTCGTTATCGGTTGGACTACATTATTCGTAGTAGCATTTCTAATGTATTACACTTTAAGAAACCTACATTCTCTCCATAGTGGTTACAAGCACCTTCTCAGGATAACGGGTATTTTCATGATACTCTGGAGTGAATTGGTGTATATCGTTTTCCCCTCAACGGAATATTCAATTCAAAACCTAAACATATCTTTTATATTATTTTTGACGGGAACAATTCTGCTAGCTATCGAATTTGTTTATTATTGGCATAACATTAAAAACCGTTTACGAGATTTCAACAACATTGAGATACTCCGGTTGTTCAAGTTCGAATGGCTGCGTATAGCCGGACTTTGCACACTTATCATTTTCAGCGTTCCTCTCTTGACACTCCATATCTTTCTGGGTTCTCACTTTTCACTATATGCACGAATATTCGCTTTGATCGGATTAGTCTTATTAGGTGTCGGTGAAAGACAAATACACCGGGTGGTGCATTCGAAGATCCCGAAGAGAAGAGTTGATAAAAAACGAATGGCGCTACTCCGCGAAGATATCCTGATGCAGAACGTGTGCATGGATATGATCAATTATTATATCTATCAATTAGGCCCATTGGGTGTTGAAAATGCCTTGGAAGAGATACTACTGGAATATGCTAGGGATTACCCCGTCTTCTCCGGGACGTTTACCATCGGTGACGACTGCAAACTTTACAAGACGATTACTCCGATAAAAAACGGTTTGACTACCAATAAGAGAGCCGAAGGTATCTTGAATACGTCAATGGAAGTGTGTAAAGACATAATGAAACTTCACGGAGACATGGTTTCAACATATGCTGCAAGGTACACACTAGAAAACATTTTTAAATTTATCAGACAGGAATACGGCAATCCCTCTATTTTTATAGATATATTACTGGCACTTCCCGAAGGAGTACTTGAAGAAGAGAAACTTTCGGCGCTTAGCAAAGAATTACTCGAGACCAGGGTGCAGCAACGGACTTCTCACCTGTCTCAGGCATTCCTTAGAGCAAAGGAAGCTACCGAGGAGAAGATAGCCGTGGTAAATGCGATCATAGATCCCTTGGTAGTGATCGGTACGGACGGTGTAGTGAAAACAGTTAATCCCGCCTTCGAGAGCGTTTTCGGATACGCTCAAGAGACCATAGTTAATTGGAAGATATGGGGGAATCAATGGGCTGATGACATGGATCAAGATTCCCGCGAAACCCTGAATAATACCATCAACGAGGCATTTAAGTTGGGAAAAGCGGGCCCGCTGGAATTGTTACTTCCCCGTAAAACGGGTAAAACAATACCTGTTACCCTAACGGCGAGTGCTATCCCTTACTACGATGGTAGATCCGATTTGATTCTTCTTTTCAGAGATATATCAAAGTTGAAAAAGAGGGAAAAGGAATTGAAGGTACTCGATATCGCGATCGAGAGTTCAATAAATGCCGTATGTATTATCAATACCGAGAAAGATATACTCTATGTTAACCAGGCATTCATGGACATGTTTTTGTTCGATGATACAGAAGCGGCTTTGAAAACATCCCTTAATACCCTCATTACGAAAGATGACAACCAAAACGATAATTTACCCGAAATCCTTTTTGATAAAAGGTCCTGGATGGGCGAAATACGTTGTAAAAGGAAGGACGACGAGATGTTCGATGCATTCATGGTGTCAACTTTATTCGAGGATGAGGAGAACGACCCCATGGCATGTATGGTATCACTACTTGATATATCAGATAGAAAAGCCGCAGAAGACTGGAAGGATTTTTTGCACTCGCTATTGATACACGATGTAGGAAACAAACTCCAGATAATACAGGGGTATATTGAACTCATGTTGGAAGAGGGGTTGGATGGAGAGATGGAAGAGATGGCCCGTAAACAGCTGGAGACGGTGACCGGCACCAGTCGACTTATCAACAGGGTGAGGATGTTGAGGGCGGTGGAATCCGAATCGGGTGCCGGAAGTACTAATCCATATTTCATACTGCAAGATGTTATAACCGCATACAAGAGAAAGGCCTATGAATCCGGTATCGATTTGATAGTAGACTATACGGATGGTGACACCAAGGTACGAAGCGACAGTCAAGGGGGTACTCTGATCGAAAGCATATTCTCCAACCTTATGGATAACGCCATCAAACACTCTCAATGTTCTAAGATAAAGATAACCTCCCATGAACACGCTGATTTAGTGGTTATTACCATAGAAGACGACGGCATAGGAATAAAAAAAGAGGTTATAGAAAAACTGACGGAGGAAAAAATCCCCAAGGACATGCACAAGAATCTGGGCCTTAGATTAATCAAGATTTCGTTGAAAAAAATAGGTGGACATATAGACATCTTTGAGTCCGAACTGGGGGGTACACGGTTCGATGTTTATCTCGTTAAAAGAGAGTCGGAACCGTGATTTCTGTAAAACCTCAACGACACAAAAAGTGATAAAATGAGCGCGTACAAAACTTGCTATGCCTGACCAAAGGAGATCGTCGGTGCGTACACGGCATTCGATATAGTATATGTCAATAAGCAACTATACAGTATTTTAATTCAAAAAGATCAGCCACCTAATTATCTTATTCGGGATTTTTCTACGATAATACCTATCTTGTTGAAACCGTCATGAAATCCTGCATCTAAAACGATTAACTATTTTACCTATGAAGTAATTGTATGTGTTATGGTAAAGCACGCCGCCAAGATAGTTCTACTCGGGGACGGGGCTGTCGGAAAAACATCTCTGGTAAGACGTTACGTGAAAGGACGGTTCGACAAGGACTATGTGGCAACCATAGGCGTAAACGTCCAAAATATAGTGTTGGAAGATCTGGATATCCATCTGAATATATGGGATATATACGGACAAAAATCTATTTATCCGGGAAAACATTCATCCAACTACATTGGTGCGGAGGGTGCGGTTATCGTTTTTGACATCACCAGAAAGAAGACATTCATACATGTGAACGAATGGATTGAACAACTCTACGAAACCACAGGCAGGATACCCGTTATAGTGTTAGGTAATAAAAAAGATATCATCACGGACTTTGAGGATAAGCACAATACCATATTCACCAGTGAATCACGGGAAGAATTCCACGATTACATGATTTCCAAGTATTATTATCGTATTGCGTTGACCGAAGAACTGGAATTCATGCCCGTACCTTATATCCATTTTGACAAATGGGCTAACAAGAAAAATCCCTTCAAGCAAAAATTTCCACATCTTTTGACCAGCGCGAAAACAGGAGAAAACGTTGAAAGGGCTTTCAACGCTTTGGCGGAAAAAATCGTTTCCAACAAGATCAAATATTGATTTGTTTGAGATATCTATAAATATACCGTACGGAAATTTGAAAATTATATATGAAGATAATGCTGGTTGATGACGAACCCGCTATCAGGGAACAGTCAGTGATATATTTAAAGGATATTTTTGGTTTGCTGGATATCAGAACCTTCGGTTCCGCAAAAGAGGCCCTTAAAGAGCTGGAAAGTAACTATTACTCGGCCGTCGTGTCCGACTACCTCATGCCTGAAATAGACGGCCTTGAATTTTTAAAAAGGATACGTGAAAAAGACGATGATATACCATTCATAAT
>JAFDTZ010000114.1 GCA_019594305.1 Thermoplasmata archaeon | reverse complement strand
GTACAGGTAAGGAATCCGCTTTGACCTCGATCTTTCTTTTTAGTACAGGTAAGGAATCCGCTCTGACCTCGATCTTTCTTTTTAGTACAGGTAATGATCGGACGTTAACGTATCTCTTATCAACTTCGAGAAGCAATGGTTCAGAACTATCTTCTCTGTTAACATCGGACGGTTCGATAACCTTTGAATCCCACGATTTTTTAATTCTCTGTTTTACCAAAACTATGTAAAAAAGTAAAATGATCAAAATTAATATAATAAATGATATACCACCAACTACAAGATTAGAGATTATGCCATGTTCTTCCGGATCGATTGTAAAGGTACGTGGTGGCGTACTTACAGTTATATTAGTACCCAGGGGGTTAGTTTCTTCAGCGATATAATAATATTCGTATTCTCCGGGCTCAAGATACATTTCATAATAATATAATTTACCATTATAATAACTAGTGTCCGACGAGTTAAGCTCTTTCATTGGATAATGGTTTCCGTCTACAACTAGTTCAATGTAAGCCGGGGGTTCATCGTCATAATCGATATATCGAAGTACCCAACGTATTCTGGTTGGATCATAAGAAATGTTCAATTCTACTTCTTCCAGTATAGGTGGATCGTTTACCTGTTCGATAATAAGTGTAACCTGTAAGGCAGATTCAATCTCATCGAAGAAAATTAAATCGAGGAAGAAATTGACGGTTCCATGGAAATTTGGTGGCGGAACTATGTCAAGATATCCGTCGCTATCAATGGTTATAATGACATTACTATTATTTCTCACGTTTTTGATTATCGTTCCCGGTGGTAACCGGATATCGTAACCAATGAGTATCTCGTCCTCCTTCATGTATATAGTAAAAGAATCGGCTATGGATAGTTCACTATTCTGGTCTATCCATACCATCTCATGGTTAAAAAGGGAATTGATAACGGTTATATTTGATGATGTCAGGTGTAGGTGGTATCTGCTGCCTATTATACTCGTGGTTTTTACAAAGGCGTTGGAATGTTCAAATTTGATAGCATGGTTGGAGTTTCCCGATAGGGTCGCGTTCTCAATTATGGGATAGGCGTTGTTAACCTTGATACCGAAAAGTCGGTTGTTAGATACGGTGTTGTTAAAGAAATGTATATTCGATCTTATGCTCACTCCACCGAAATTACTCAGTATCCTATTATTTTTTACCAAGCCTGAAAGTCCATCTACTTCGATACCCTGGCCCATATTATTGGTTATGATATTATTAGAGACGACAAAACCACTAGATGCAGAAATGATCAAACCTCCTCCGTCACAGCCATCGATGAAGTTACCATCTACGGTAAAATTTTTTCCCGAAAGCAGCATACCATAGCTGCCTGAATATATATCGTTATCTCCCACATATACTCCGGATACGTTTTGTATCTTTACGGACCATCCCAGGGTCTCCAAAAACTCATTTCTCATTACAGTAGAATTATCACGAACTTGGTTCAGGTGGATCCCGTAGATGTTTTCGCTGAATTTATTATCTATGATTGTACTTACGCCTAGGCTGGAGTGTATACCCCCCCCACAACGAACAAATGAATTTTGTTTTAGGTATAGGTCCGTTCCAAAGGTCCTTACAGCAGCTTTTTCTATCCCCTCGAATGTGTTCTTTTCGATGATCAGTTCTCCTTCCCGAGTATATATACCATACTCTGATACTTCGGAAAAATCGTTTTCAAATATTACTCCCGTGCTGCCTTTAAGATATAGACCGTGATACACGTTAAAGTGATTGTTTACAATATCTACATTACTGTTCTCGGCCTCTATAGCCCGGCCATCCTGGGAAGAAAAATTATTGTTGTCTATATCTCCCGATGCATTTTTCAATTCAATTCCGGCAACCTTGTATGATTCGAAGCTGCAAGAATATATGGTGGTAGACACCTGTTCCACCCGGACGCCCACGGCATTGTCGATGAAACTATTATGAGCTAAAGTTACGGATGACGAACGGATTATCAGATCAGGTGCGTCTTCATTAGAGCCGAATCCTTGGATAGTAGACCTCTGAATAATTCCCGAGCTTCCCTCTTCAAATGTAAAACGAATTCCTTTTGATTCGGAAGTATCTTCTCCATACTCTTCGGAAATGCCGTAGGGAACATAGACGGACAAATCAGAATGATTTACCATTGATACCTTGTAACCTCTACCGGGATACATGTAATCGTCGTATGTCAGATCGTATACCTGTCCACTTGTAACACTTCTCACAATATTTAAGTCGTCAATAATATCCGAGAAAAATTCTTCCACGGTAACTGGTTCTACAAGAGGATACGATATCCAATTCCACCCCTTTTTGAGTTCATAGTTATAATTATCTATGAACACCTCACTACTAAATATATTAATAGGTTTGGTGATATTCACTTCGACACCCATTGTTTGGTTGATATGATGTAGGGAGTTATAATGATCCGGCCTATCTACGACAAATGATTTCCAAGGTTGAGAATCGTCCCACTGATCATAATAAAATACCTTGTCGTAGTGTCCTTCCAGGGGTTCAAGCACCTCCTTGATGCAGTGGTCATCCTGATAATAGGGAAATGATAACAAATTCATACCTTCGGTGAGTTCGTAGCTGATATCTTGTGAAAAGTGACCGAGATAAGAAACCATCTTTGAATCTGACATCCTAAGGGTACCTCCCTCTTCCACACTGAACCTATTGTCCCTGTTTGTATTGAGTATAAGGATGGTATTGTCCAGGATAAGAGTTCCTCTCACCAACAGGTCGCCATGGATAGCTAAAGTTTGATCGATGAATCGTACTGTTTCTCCTTCTTCGATTATAAGGTCTTCATTATCCATCACTACTAAGTTTCCCTCGAATAAGGGGGCGAAGAGTGCAAGTAACAGCATCAATGCATATAATAACACAATTCTTTTCATGTTATTGATTTAACTACATACATCTTCAATATAAAGATGTTTATGGTATTTAACCTCCGCTTACAGGTGGCAAGATAGCCACCTGGTCGCCGTCCTTCAATCTTCTGTCGGACGTGCAGGTGTTTTTATTAACTGCGATTATGATATGGTTACTTATTTCCTTCAAGGAAGGATATTTCGTTAGGACATGTTCCATAAGATCCTTTACTGTTGAACCACTGTTCATCTCAACAGTTATATCTTTTCTTCCCACCAGCTCACGGGCATAGGCGAAAAATTTAATCTTTATGGAAATATCCTTTGTCATGTTCTGAAATACTAGTAATGTACTATAATATTTTTTTCCAATTCGTCCTATGCTGTTAAGCAAATTCCATAACTATTAAATGGTGTATAGGTATTATGGTTCTTTATGACATTCGAAATCAGGATGAGAAGTCATATACCCGTTGCATCAGACACCCTTGAGGAAGTACTGGAGAATTTTCTACTTGATATAGGGTATTTATCGGGGCGGAAAAGGGGTGAAGAACTCTACGAGAGCATTCCTTTCAGAATGTGGACAGACTGTTTCTTGAAGGCACCTGAAAAATCCAGAACCGTTGATGAACTAGCAGCATTGCTCGACGCCTCAAAACCTACGATATATCGTCATCTGAATAAACTGAAAAAGATGGACCTTTTAGAATCGCAGGATATCGTAGAGGAAGATAACGGCGAAGTAATAAAGAAGGGATACCGTCTCAGACAAGGTGACCTTATGACCGCTTGGCATGTAACCGAGGCGAACATAGAATCAACCATGAATAGATATAGGGAAACCATCGATAAAATAGTCAACATGACAAGGGCGTGAATTAAAGTGAAAAAAAATCAGAAGAAATTCGGAAGCGAACTAGTAGAAGGCTCAAGATACTTGATTAGCTCTTTACACACACGAGAAAATACCTTGGAGACCAGAGGTGAGTTCAAAGGCTATGTGTTCATAGGACGGGATCAGGGTCTGAGGGTAGAACTCGACGACAGCCACGAAGAATCGGGTACTATACGTATTATTCCATGCCATATGATAATACATATAGACGTGATTAGCCAGATGGAGCGAAAGGAAGATAAGGAGAAGAAGTCAAGCACATACTTCGGGTGAAAAATTAATGATCCAGATAGACAGTGATACCTTGGAGGCAAAATTGCTTCGTCTATTGCTAAATGAATTACCGATTACCCTGGAGGAAGCAGCCCGTGAACTCAAGGTATCCGAAAGTAAACTCTTGCGAACGGTCAAAGGACTCATGTCCAGGGGTATCATCCAGATGGAAGGATATCCCGATAAAAAGTACTTGAGACTGATCAGAAAAGATATTAGTTTTCATGGTACGAATCCTTCTCAAGAAAAAACTATCAAACACAAAAAAAGTGGCCTGAAAAAAAAGAGTGAGGAGAATCGTAGTACAAATATGATGTATCAATAACAAGACTTAAATAGTTGAACCTCATTGGTCATAATATCAAGATAACACCCTCCCACCCCCCTTTACTCTTTCATTTTTTTTCTAACCACGGTTACGTTTATTGATCTAAGTCTAAAGTTTTCACATCAGGAGGCTCCGGACCTCTAACCAACCATCTACCCGTGCTGTTATCGTAAAGAAACGTACCTTTGAAAACTACCGGGTCTCCATTCATTATGCGTAGATCTCCAACGGAATTGGACCCATCAACTTCACAACCTAACCGATGATACCCCCCTCCCAAAGATTCTATTTCGAAGTAATAATCTCCCGAGGACGGATCGACAGTCACTACGTTTCCTCTTACCTTCAACTCCATACCCGAGTACCATTCCGGATTTTCGAGAAGGTTCGATATATCTATAAAACTGGTGTATGCTCTCTCAATTATCATCATTTCTCCTGGAACGGATACCAGTAGTGAAAGATCTCCTTCATATTCCTCCAATATACCCGTAATTTTAATTCTAGCCCCGGCTATTATCTCGGTGGGCTCGTCAATACTATCTATTACCTGATCTTCTACAAATACACCCAAACTATCTTCACCACCCTCTTCTAGTAATGAAATTAGATAGGCCGATTGTAATCTGCGTGCCTCACTGATAACCCCTTCTATCTCCAGCTTCGTTCCAATAAGGCGGTGGTCGATTTCTGAAATATTTACACGTACAGTATCTCTACTAGCGGTGTATAAATATAAAGAAGCTGTTCCTGCTAGAGATATTATAACGGCTAAGGTCATAAGTTTTTTCTTATCCAGCATATCATCCCTCTATCAGTTCCATCAACTTTTTTTCTAACAAACCTGCCGGAATGTCGCTTAAAGATACTTTAGTGGTGCGGCCTTTACCTGAAGAGGTAGTTTCAGTTTCTAGGATACCATCACCTGAAAGAGATTTTAGATACTTCCAAAATTGTGTATGACCCAGACTGTTTTTTTCGTAATTTTCGCACAGTACATGATAGTGTGTTTCCAAATCGCCTGTAGTCGTAAATGATTTATTTCTCAACTTTTGTGCCGCAGCAAGAAGAATCATCCTCTCGTTATCGTTCAACCCTCTCAACCTGCTAGCGGTCATGTACGGATCTATATCTGCCTTGGCGGTTCTTATATCTTCGGGACCGATCAGATTCCGGCCGTTTTCTTCCGCTAGAAGTGCCGCCTTTTCCATTAGTTCTATGCCCAGGCGTGCATCGCCCCTTTCGGAGGCGATCAAAGATAGTAGATTCAGTTCATCTTCTTCTATGGAGCCGGGGTAGAGGGCAAGATCAGCTCTATATGCAAGGATGTCCGACAGTTGATCTTTATCGTATGGTTTAAAGAGTATGCGGTTGCTTCTTTTAAATGTGCTGAGAGCACTTTCATCCAGTAGTTCAAGTACATTTTTTTGAGATATTAGAAAGATAGAGATACTTCCCTTAGGAACCATGGTTTCGTCGTCGAATCTCGATAGTAGAAATACCAGTTCCGGCCCGTCGCGTTGAATTAGTGCGTCCGCCTCATCGAGGATGATAAATAGATGGGTACCGGTATTTTTTATATGTCTCCTTACTATCTCCATCATCTCCCCTACTGAAAACCCTCTATCCGGAAAACCTCTATCAAATTTTGAAATGATCTTCCATAATATCAAACTTTTATTGCTTCTTTTACGGCAATTAACAAAAACGTAATCAACTCTTTTTTCCTTTTCAGCAGCCCATTCCTTGTAGTCCATGCAGAATCGTTTTGCAGAAGCTGTCTTACCAGTCCCTACATTACCGTGCAGGAAGGCATTTTGTGACACGCCACTCTCGATTACCCTGCGAAAGAGCATGAAAAGATTCTGCTGCTGTTCCTCTCGATGGGGTAGTTTGTCGGGTACGAAATCAAAAGAAAGTTTCTTTGGTGATTTGATTATCTTTCCCGAAGGTGATTGGAATTTCATTTTTAACCCGTTAACAAATTAAATTTTCAATTCGGCCCCGCAGGCCCCGCAGAAGTCGGACTCATCATCGGAAACGTTGTTACATACCGGACAGATAATTTCTTCCGTATCATCGTCTTCTACTTCTTCCGTATCATCGTCTTCTACTTCTTCCGTATCATCGTCTTCTACTTCTTCCGTATCATCGTCTTCTACTTCTTCCGTATCATCGTCTTCTACTTCTTCC
>JAFDTZ010000043.1 GCA_019594305.1 Thermoplasmata archaeon | reverse complement strand
GTGCGCCGATGCTGATCAACGGCTGGGGCGGTGGCGGTTGGGATGATTGTCCTGAGTTGTGGAATTGGGACTTTTCAGACTGTATGATGTATTGGACGTTTGATGAATGTATGGATTTTTGTTTTGACTATGAAAAGGAAGCAGATCCTTGGACTGATGAATACGATGATCTTCCAGATGAGCCTGGGTATTGGGCTTGCGTTTCAATGGAGATTTCTCTTTGGTGTGCAGAATGGTCGTTTTGGTGTTTTACGGTGTGCCCATCATTCATTTATGTATGCCTACTTGATCCATCCAAGGTTACCTGTGTACCAGCATTAATATGTCTTGGTCTCCCTGCAATTTATGGCCTGGCAATGTGTTTATAAAAAGATAGGAGTATGATAAAATTCAAAACACACTTGAAGAAGAGGTATTGAGAGGAACCGTATTGGTATTAGCTTCGTTCTTTACAGCCGCTTTGATCACGGGGAGTATAGGAAAATATTTTTTCTTAATATGGTTGGTCCCCCTGATTGTAATGGTGGCTTATCCAATATATGTCAAATCTGCATCTATTCTAAACAAAAATGTTGATGACATACACTCGGAAAACATCAAAATAAAAAGAAAAATATCTAAGTGGATGATAGCGTTAGTAATCTCTGTTATTATTCTATGGAACCTTTTGGTCCTATATGTGAGCTATGTAGAGTTTTACCATGCCGGAATAGGAATCATTATATCCCTTACAATAGGACATTACATCATCTCCCGCCATATAAAGGGTGAATTTTGATGATTAATGTGTAAAAACAAACATCTGAAAATCTTATTGAAAAATTCGAATTGAACCTTATCAATAACTCATTTGGTATTGATTGATTTCTCATGTTTGCCATGCTGTACTTTGAAATGATATTTTTCAATCTGGCTATAGTGTTGATCTTTTTTATGTTCTGCTTCATGTCATTGTATCATTTCAGCTAGAGAAATATCAACATCAGCGGAGATGGGATAGAGAGAAGATAATTTCTCCCATCTATAATAACCCCTCTCCATTTATTATTCGGAGTTTAAAGGCCGGGCTTGTTGTAAGGATATCGCTAAGGAAATACCGTTTTAGTGCCACGGCAAAGAAGAGGTGAAAGCATATAACCGTCGGAAGAAAATATCTTTGTGACTTGAAGGTAAATACCTTTTTTAAGGTACTATTAGTTCCGGGATCATGCTCACCTATAAGGGTACACAAGAAAATGAGTATGATACTTTATACAAAGCATAATATCCGAGAAAATCTTTAAGTATTGAAGATGATACCCTGTCAGGAGTGCCATGGACGTAAGGGACCTGCTACAACCGGGGTTTATCGGTCGTGATAAGGAATTATCCACACTGAAACATTCACTTAAGAAGGCCAAGACCAGTAATGGTTCCACCGTCTTCATCTCGGGGGAGACCGGCGTGGGAAAGACGGGTCTGCTGGAGGCTTTCAAGGATATTTCCACGGATGAAGGTGTACGGGTGTATTTCGGTGCTGCGGATATGGACTCGGGCCGCCCCTTTCAGGTACTGTCAAAAGTCATGAGCGACTTGGTGGATAAACCACTGTTTGAAGAACATGATTATACTAGTTTTGTCAAGATATTCGCCATAGACAAGGGTGGGATGTTGGTGGCACAGGCCTCCTCGGAAGAAGAGGAGATGAGGATGGAGTCATGGGTCGGTAAGTGCGATGCGGTGATAGAGTCTCTCGGAGACGGGGCCACCCCGGTGTCGAAAGGAAAGTGACCAATTTTTCGTGTGTGTAACGTAACGAAAAAAGGTATATTACAATAGCATATTTACCGTTTAAACAACGGAGTTGAACAAAATGGATGTTTTCGAAGCTATAGAGAATAGACACAGTGTACGGGGCTACACCGGAAGGCCCATACCCAGGGAGGACCTGGACATGCTATTCCGGGCTGCCAGGGATGCACCTTCGGCTAAAAACCTTCAGCCGTGGAGATTTATAGCGGTTACCGACCGTCGTATGTTGAAAGAGTTGGTTCCGGTATGCCATAACCAGGGTTTTGTGGAGGACGCCGGCGCCCTCGTAGTCGGCATCACAGAAGACGAGAAATGGTCGGTGGTCGATCTAGCTATCGCCCTTGACCACCTGTCACTGGCTGCAACGGCACTGGGTTTGGGTACCTGCTGGATAGGCGCCTTCCACCCGGACGAGATGGGTGAGAAGCTAGGGGTTCCCGACCATTATGCGGTCACCATGTGCATGACCGTGGGCTATCCCTCGACCAAAGGAAAGTCTCCCACGAAGAAGAGTGTATCCGAGCTAGTTTGCATGGAAAGATACAAGGAACGGTGAGCCGTAGTACCATCAGTTACGCAGTTCGGCACGTCTGAGCTTACCACTTTCCGTTCTGGGCAGTTCGCCCACGAAAAATACCTTTCTGGGATACTTATAGAGAGAGAGATTATCCTTAACGTGCTCCTGCAATTCCCTTCTCAACCCTTCACAGGGTTCATAACCTTGGCTCAGTACCACGTATGCGGTCACAACCGTCCCTCGAACATCGTCGAGGGTGCCGACCACCGCACTCTCCGAAACGGCGGGGTGTTCCTGGAGTACGCTTTCCACCTCGAAGGGACCAACTCGGTATCCCGATGCCTTGATCACGTCGTCCGCCCTGGACATGAACCAGAAATTGCCGTCTTCGTCCTTGTACGCTATATCCTGTGTGAAGTACCATCCCTTACGGAATACCTTAGCGGTAGCCTCGGGGTCCTTCCAGTAGTTGTGGAATAAACCGGGAGGTTTCTCCGGTTCAACGGAAACAACGAGATTTCCCACCGTGTTCGGCGGAAGTGGGTCTCCGTTATCATCGACTATATCAACGTAATATCCCGGTATGGGCTTACCCATGGAACCCGGTTTGATCGGGCAGCCGGGTGAATTAGCTATCAGAGCTACGGTTTCGCTCTGACCGTAGAATTCGTGTATCCGCCTGCCGGTGGATCTTTCCCAATCGGCAAAGAGAGCGGCAGACAATGGTTCTCCGGCGGAGACGTAATGTCTAACCGAAGACAGGTCGTATCCTTCCATATCCGATGCCAGCAGTATCCGGTAGATGGTGGGTATTCCGCAGAAGATGTCTATGGTATGTTCCTCCAATATCCCAAGTACTCTATCAGGGTCGAAACGTCCCGATGGGTTGTGTTGAAAGACGGTCGCTCCCTCCAACCACTGCCCGAATAGTTTACCGTAGAAGAATTTTGCGAGGCCGTTATCGGTAATTGCCCATACTGTATCTCCGGGCCCGGCACCGTGAACGTATCTTGCCGTGGTCCGCTGGGCGAGGGAGTATGAATGATCATGCAGCACCATCTTGGGCATACCGGTGGTGCCCGAAGTGAAAAATATGAGAAGAGGGTCGTCCCTTTTGGTGGGTTTTACGTCATCGTATGATAAAAACTCGGCACTGCCCATCAGTTCATGGTATTCCAGCCATCCCGGGGCTTTGCCGTCTATGAGCACAAAATGTTCGACGCTTTCCAAACGATTCTTGACGGCTTCGATCTTGTGGTGGTTCGCAAGGTCGCATATAACCGCCTTGGGTTTAGACTCGTTCACCATGTAAACCAGATCTTCCGGTACGGAAAGATTGGGTGTGGGGACCAGAACGGCACCGATTTTGATGATACCGAGAACGGCGAAATACCATCGGGGTATTCGCTCCGTGAGTATCATGACACGATCGCCCTTAACAACACCTATATCGGAAAGGCATCCGGCGAATTTACCCGATCGTACGCTAAGCTCACCAAAGGTATGTTTGCTGAGTTCCCCGAGTTTATCGTCCAGTGTAACAAAGGCAACCTGCTCGGGTGTTTCAGCGGCGGTACGGTCGATGCAGTGAAAGCCGAAATTGTAGTATTCCGGTATATTCCATATTTGAGCTCCGCTCATGGATAACCCAATACATCTACCATAAATAACCGTTTTCCGATTGGTGCGACCAAAAATATTATGAACATATAGCATATGAACGTTTATCTGATAGAGGTGCCACCTACATGGAAGAAAAAAAACGTAAAGGACTTATCCAGGTCTATACCGGAAACGGAAAGGGAAAGACAACGGCAGCCCTGGGCCTGGTACTACGTGCAGTGGGAAAGGGTCATAAGGCGATGATCATCCAATTCATGAAGGGCGACATAAAATACGGCGAGTTGACCGGAATAGAGCATCTTCCGAATGCGGAGATCGAGCAGTACGGACGGCCGGACTTCGTCGACAAGAAGGATCCGGCTAAGGTAGACATCGAGTTCGCCGAGAAAGGATTTCGAAGAGCCAAGGAGGTCATATCGTCCGGTGAATATGATATGGTCGTGCTGGACGAGATAAACATCGCACTTGATTACAAGTTATTGGATGAAGATGAAGTTATAATGTGCATAAAAAACAAGCCTGAACATGTAGAGATAGTGCTCACCGGTCGTTACGCACCTCCTTCGATCGTTGACCTGGCGGATCTATTGACGGTTATGTGTGAGGTGAAGCACCCCTATATGAAGGGTATCGAGGCTAGGGAAGGAATAGAGTACTGAGGTGGAACAAAATGAAGAAAAATAAGGTAAAAAAGGAAAAAGAAAAGTGGGAACAAAAATGTTTGAAACCCGTAATGGAAAAACATCCCGAGAGAAAAGAAGAGTTCATCACTACGTCATCCCAGTCCATAGACAGACTGTATACACCGGCCGAACTGGAAGATTGGGATTATCTGGAAAAGTTGGGATTTCCGGGAAGTTATCCTTATACAAGAGGTGTTCAGCCCACCATGTACCGGGGCCGGTTGTGGACCATGAGACAATTCGCCGGTTTCGGTACCGCCGAGGAAACCAACGCCCGCTTCAAGTACCTTTTAAACCACGGCGAAACCGGTCTTTCCACAGCTTTCGATTACCCGACGCTGTACGGTTACGATACGGATCATCCCATGGCTAGAGGTGAGTTCGGTAAATGCGGCGTAGCTATTTCATCCCTTCAGGATATGGAGATACTATTCGATGGTATAGACCCCGGTAAGGTCAGCACGTCCATGACCATAAACGGGCCCGCTTCGGTACTGTGGGCGTTTTACATTGCCATGGCCGAGAAGAAGGGAGTACCTCCGGAAAACCTTCGTGGTACGATACAGAACGATATCCTAAAGGAATATATCGCGCAGAAGTCCTTCATTTTCCCACCGGAACCTTCCATGCGGCTTATAGTAGATACCTTCGAGTACGGCTCGAAGCACCTGCCGAAGTGGAATACCATATCCATATCCGGTTATCACATACGCGAAGCTGGTTCCACTGCGGTCCAGGAGTTGGCGTTTACATTAGCCGACGGACTTGAATACGTCAGGGCGGGAATGGAAAGAGGTCTCGACGTGGACGAATTCGCCCCCAGGCTGTCATTCTTCTTCAACGCTCACAACGATTTCTTCGAGGAGATAGCCAAGTACAGGGCTGCCCGGAGGATATGGGCTAGGGAGATGAAGGAAACCTTCGGTGCCAAGAATCCTCGCTCGTGGTGGATGAGGTTCCACACACAGACCGCAGGGTGTTCGCTAACGGCACAACAGCCCGAGGTGAACCTTATACGGGTTACCATACAGGCACTGGCCGCCATCATGGGCGGTACCCAGTCACTTCATACGAACTCCATGGACGAAGCTCTCGCACTACCGTCGGAAAAGGCCGTTAGACTGGCATTGAGAACCCAGCAGGTCATCGCCCACGAGAGTGGTGCAGTGAACACCATAGACCCCCTGGGAGGCTCTTATCACGTGGAATGGCTTACCGACCACATGGAGGAGGAGACTTACAAGTACTTCGATAAGATCGAAAGTCTCGGCGGTGTAATACCTGCGCTTAAAAAGGGATATTTACAGAAGGAGATCGCCGATGCCGCATCGATATACCAACGTGAGATAGACGATAAAAAACGCACAGTAGTTGGAGTCAACGAGTTCAAGCTGGACGAGCCCTTGGAGATACCCATACTCGAGATGGACCCCGAAGGGGAGAGAATGCAGATACAGCGGTTGAAGTCTCTAAGGAAAAACCGGGATAACGCCAAGGTGGAAAGTACACTCGAATATCTGAGAAAGGTGGCCGAAGGTGACGATAATACAATGCCCGCTATACTGGACTGTGTCAAGGCGTATGCAACACTGGGAGAGATAACTCAGGTCTTAAAAGATGTATTCGGAGAATACGAAGAGCCCATAATATTCTGATACGCTATCCTGTGAAGGGTTTCAAGAATATTTCCGCCGCATTATAGGGGTCTAGTTCGCCATCCATTATCCTGTCAACTAGCTCCTCAAGTTCTTCTTCCCCGTGGGTGCCGTCGATATAAGAGCGAATATTCTCACTGATTATCTCCTCTAGTTCGTCCTTTGTTCTCGCCCTTACAAGCTTGTAAAGGATCCCGGTTTCCTTCATGTGTACCATGTGGTCATTCAATGCATCCGCTACTTGGGAGATACCGTTGCCGTCTTTTGCTCTTGTCTGTAGTATCGGAGGTCTCCAATCCAAATTGTTCGAGTTCATATCCAGCATGGCGTCTAGTTCCCTTGCAGTTTCGTCCGCTCCGTCCAGGTCGGATTTGTTTACTACGAATATGTCACCTATCTCAAGGATACCGGCCTTTATGGCCTGTATGTCGTCTCCAAGACCGGGCACCTCTACGATCACAGTCGAATATGCGGTTCCCACTATCTCCACTTCCGACTGCCCAGCACCTACGGTTTCCACCAATATTATATCTTTGCCGAAGGCATCGAGTATCTTTACAAGGTCTCCTGTCTTTTTTGCCAGACCGCCAAGGTGGCCCCTGGTGCCCATGCTTCGGATAAAAACTTCCTTATCAAGGGCAATTTCGTTCATACGTATCCTATCACCCAGCAGAGCGCCACCGGTAAAAGGTGAGGTTGGGTCCACGGCTATTATCCCAACGGTTTTACCCTGCTTTCTGTATTCAAGAGTTAGCTTGTCCACCAAAGTACTTTTGCCGGAACCCGGCGGTCCGGTGATGCCTATGATATGGGCGTTCCCGATGTGGTTGTGTAATTCTGCCAATATTTTTTTTACGCCGGGAGCTTCGTTTTCCGCCTTGCTCATGAGTCTCGCGACGGCACGTCGGTCACCATCAAGTACTCTTGAAGCTAGATCCATATAGGCATCTCACCTCAACGGGCGACCTTTACGTTCTGCTCAATATATTCAACTATTTCGTCAGTCGGTGTCCCGGGTCCGAAAACCATGCGGACTCCTTTCTCCTTCAACCCTTCGACGTCCTTATCCGGGATTATACCTCCGCCTAGCACGATAATATCATCGGCGTCGTTCTCCTCAAGAAGCTCGATAACATCCGGAAAGAGTGTCATGTGAGCGCCGGACAGCAGTGAAAGACCGATAACGTCCACATCTTCCTGTATGGCGGCCTCCACTATACGTTCGGGAGTTTGATGAAGACCCATGTAGATAACTTCCATGCCGGCGTCCCTGAGTGCCCGGGCAACTACCTTTGCACCTCTATCGTGCCCGTCCAGACCGGGCTTGGCTATGAGAACTCGTATCTTTTTCTCCATAGAAACACACCTTCTTATATTAAGTCAAGCATTATGTAAGGAAGTTTAAAAACTGTTCGGTTAAGCGACAGTACTTACAGAGCGGAGAAAAATAAAATACGACTATGTAAATCGTTCACCTAAAACCTAAATACATCCTAGGTAACCTAAGATGCAGATGAAATTATATGTCGAGGCCTTCGGATGTACAATGAATCAGGGTGAAACTGAGATGCTGATGGAGGATTACATCGCCCGGGGCCACCGAAGAGTACACGATCCAAAACAAGCAGACATCGCCATAATCGGCACCTGTGTGGTTATCGGTAAGACAGAGGAGCGTATGAAAAGAAGGATAGCCGAACTTGATAGATCGTGCAACCATCTGATCATAACCGGTTGCCTTACGAAACAGAAGGATGAAATTCAATGTATCAGTCCCGGAGCGGAAATAGTTTATCACGAGGATATACCTATGACAACAGTCGACGACTACGATGCTACAATAGGTACGATACCCATATCCTCGGGTTGCACGGGGGATTGTGCTTACTGTATCACAAATCTTGTGAGAGGAGAGCTCCGCAGCCGGCCCGTTGTCGATATCCATAACCGGTTCAAGGCTATGGTGTCCTCAGGTGTTAAAGAGATAAGACTTTCCTGCCAGGATACCGCATCATACGGACTTGACATAGGAGAAAGTTTGCCGACATTGATACACCATTTGCTTGAAACCGGGGGTGAGTATCGAATAAGGATAGGCATGATGAATCCGGACACTATGTTAGAGATCGCAGACGATTTAATAGAGGTGATGGAAGATGAGCACATATATAGATTCATTCACATACCTCTTCAATCCGGAGAGAACAGAATACTTGAGATGATGAACCGGAGATATACGGTAAGGGATTTCATAGGTTTGGTGGATAGATCGAGAGAGGCCTTTCCGGACATAACCATTTCTACCGATGTGATCGTCGGCTTTCCCGGAGAGTCTGAAGAAGACTTCGAGAAAACAATTAAAATTATATCTAGGGTGAAACCGGACATCCTTAACATCACGAGATTCAGTTCCAGGCCGGGTACGGAGGCCGCCCCGATGGAAGGCCATGTACACTCCCGCGAGAAGAAGAAACGTTCGAAAAAATTGACCGCGCTTCACTCCGATATAAGTCGAGGCAAGAACAAAAAATATAAAGGTAGGCACATGAGGGCTTTGGTATTAGAAGAGGGAAAAGATAATTCGATGGTAGCAAGGACAGATAACTACAAAGTGGTTGTACTGAAAGGATCGAGTGAAGACCTCCTCGGTAAGTGGATCGATGTCCAAATACTATCTTCCAGTGAAGTATATCTTCTGGGAGATCGTATATAACCATTGTCAAAGGTATGATGTTTCCTTCGCTTTTACAAGTGAATAAAGGCATCTGTTGAAGGGTGTTTCCAGCCCAACTTCAGCACCTATATCTATTATAGCACCGTTTATACAATCTATCTCGGTACGTCTATTGTTTTTGATATCCTGAAGCATGCTTGATACGTTCTCCGCGGTAGCTCTGGCAACACCTTCCGCAGCTTCAGTTACCTCGACTCCCGGGAGCTCAACTTGGGTACGAGCAACTTCAGCACTCTCGTTACAGACCATCCCCATCAACCATCGAAGGTTTGGGACTTGAAGTATCCGACCGTTCTTCAAGCCCGTAAGCGCGGTGATGGGATTGATCCCTGCGTTTATGATCACCTTTTTCCAAATATATCCGTATATATTCTCAGTTGTGTCCGTGCAAAGACCGGCCCGAGCAAAGATAGCTGCAATATCATCCACTATCACGTCATGACCCTCTGGATATTTACCGATGATCATATCGCCCAGACCGGTGTGTATCACCTTACCGTCATCTATAAGAGTGAACCCGTGTGATGTAACCCCGCCGACCACACGGTCTTCACCCACGTACTCCGCCATTATAGACTCGTTCATAAGACCATTTTGAAACGAAACTAAATAAGCTTCATCGTTTATCCGGCTATGTATGTCCTCCATAGCTCCCTTCGTATCATAAGACTTGGTGCAAAGTATCAATATATCAGCATTTTTTAAATAACTAGAATCCGTAGTATAGACTACTTTTTCTTTTATATCGGTTTGACCCTGAACCTCGACCTGACCCATTTCCAATTCCCTTCGCCCAAATAATATCAATTCGTTATCGCTGGCAAGAGTACCTGCAAGAAAGGTTCCGAGGGCCCCCGGTCCTATGACGGCTATTCTCATGTGACCATCACGCTATTACTTCTTTTATCTCATTTCTAAGTTGGTCTACCTGATTCTCTTCCAGGGTCTTTGTATTCAATGGGATAATAAGCATGGCTTTGGTTATAGCTACCTGATCCTTAAGAGATTGGATAAGGTGGAGGACCGTTGTAAAACCGTTATTCGATATCAGGTAATCTAATCCGTTGATAAGAATCACTCCGTGTTTTTCATTAAGGAATTGTTCTACAAGCAGGCTGAACTTATCCAGATCCTTAGGTCTGACTGCATTACCCCTCTCTACATTAGAGAGCCAAACCATTTCAACTTCTTCAAGACCGTACCTCATACTGACCTTACGGGGGTACTGCCTAGTGATCAATAGTCCCTCTAGCCCTGAATCAACCAGATTCTGAAGTAAGGCCATCGGTTTATCTTCATTTGGTTCGATGATCAAGTAAGTACTGCCATACGTAAGTCCCTCGGGTAGCGTATCTTCTTCCTCGGGGGTGAAAACAATTTCAGCGGAGCAGGCATGGCATACTTCGGCGTCGGGTGCGACTTCGGCACCACACTGTTCACAGTGTATTAATTCAGTGGGTTCTTCGGGTATCTCTTCTTCTGGTATCTCATCGTCTTCCAACAAACCGTACTCTTCCTTAATCGCGTCTAACATAGCTAGGGCATGTGAAGGTTTGACGTGGTTTATCTTAGTAAGCTCGTCGATGTCAGCGTCTAGGAAGTCGGTGAAGTCCTTGTAACCCATATCGTATATGGATTCCGCCCTTGCAGGTCCGATACCATCTACACTTTGTAGGGTATTCAGCAGACGCTTTTTTCTTTTTTCCTCTTCTTCATACTCGTCCGCTTGGGTCAGTCTGCCTTCGATCCTAGCCTCGAACTCATCTGACCTTTGTTTAACTACCTGGACTATGCGTCTGCCAAGACTGCGCTTAAATCCGTCTATGGCCGATATTTCTGCAGCGGTAGCTTTCATCAATGTCCGTAGAGTTGTATAACCGGATTCGTACAGTCTCTCACCGAGCTCTCTACTCATTCCTGGTATGGACTGGAGCAAATCGATCATCTTGGATCTGTAAAGAGGAGTTATACCTACATCTATGGTCTGTCCCGTCACTTCCCATTGATGCCGCTGGCTGGTGTATCCGTATACTTGAAGAAGGTCGACTATTTGACCGGCTATGTTCCACTCGACTAGATATTCCGATTCATCTATATATTCCTCACCGAATTTTAAGTCTTTTGCACGAACCTGGGCTTTGACCCAATCCGAGTGTTTATCGACGGCCCTGACCACGTCATCGGATGCATCTATGTATACCTCTACTTCATCACCTTCATCCATCTGCAAATCTAATCTCATACTTTTGATTCTCAGAATTATTTCTCTAGCGATCTGTTTGAACCAAATATTAGGATCTATCTCCCTATCCAGGTATATACCGCCATGATTCGTCTTTACCTCGCTGAACCCGATGGGTAACTCTCTTTCAAAGGTCACCATATTTTCTTGTATTTCAACGATTCCACCCTCTATGCCTAACCTGTATTCACCCTTATCGATACCTACTTTAATCTCCTTAGCAGGTCGTTTTTCAAGCATCAGGGCGATGCGGCTGACCCATTGTCTGTAGGCTTTGCCTATGGCGTTGTAATTGGGGTGAACTTCAAGTATCATCTCTTCCCACTCCTCACCGGGTGGAACGATCTCAATTTTCTCGATCCCGGCCTTCTCTTTGATTATTTCTCCGTATTTTTCTATCAGTGCCGTGATAACGCCGTCATCCGCATCGACCACCATTCTTTTAAGAGGCCATTTTTCGGGTATCTGCTCCTTTCTCTTTCCTTCAAGGATACCGTCGACTATCAACCTCACTTCATCCATTTCGTCCTCGATAAATTCGTCGATAAATAATCTGTTGGTTACCGGCCATCGGCATAGGAATACGGACGGCTCCTTAGCTTCGAGATCGATATATATTTTCTCAGATATGTAGGGGGCTATAGGAGCTATTATTTTAGCGACGGTCAGTAAGGATTCGTGAAGAACCTTTAAAACAGAAAGGATGTCTCTCTGCATCCCTTCGTTAAGTCTGGTTCTCGATAGTTCGACGTACCATTGAGCAATATCCTCCAGTATAAAACGCTCTACGTGTGATACCACGATATCAAATCTTTTATCTTGATAGGCTGATTTAGCGTCTTTATTAAGGTTTTCTAGGCGTGATATCAGCCATCTGTCTTCTACACGCATGTACTCTTTTAAAAATTCTAAATGCGTTTCGTCAGGGCTGAAATCTCTTTTGGACGATTCAGATAAATAGAAAGAATGTAGATTCCAAAAGACTTTGAGGAATCTATTGGGATGCCTAAATGTTTCTGTTGTGATTTCCATGTCTTCATATATGGCACGGTCGGCTATCAACCCCATCCTGAACGTATCTTTACCCGTTTTCTTGATATATTCATTAAGTTTATCGTACATCAATATTACTTCTCCGTGACCGACCCACCTTTCAACCGGAGGAGTCTCAAAAAGGTGTCCTGCTAGAGCAAGATGCATTTTAAAAATACCGTCGTTGTCATTCACCGAACCGAACATTATATCTCCCGGCCACCACCCCTCAACATGCTTTTTCGGATACCCCGCCTGTGCCCAAGGAGACATGGCGGCAAGTGTAAGTGAGTTCAACATTTTTCCTTCCCATTCCATGTCTTGTTCACAGTTGGGGCATGTAACAGAAAGATTGCGTAAATCCCGGAGTACGGACATGATGTTAGACTCCCTTTTACCCTTTGAAGATGCGGAGACTAGGTCTTCCATGGTCTCTGGTATTAACTCCTCTCCACATTCACAGTGCCATAGGGGGAACGGCATCCCCCAGCCGTCACGCCTGGTGATGAACATATCGTCCGGACCCGAAGACCAATTGTCCTTCTGGGATGTTCCCATCCATTTCGGATCCTTGTCTATCTTGTCAAAAAGTTGTTTGGATTTTGCCCTCAGCAAACTTGTTTTTATGAACCACTGTTCGTCTTCCTGATGAGAGTAGGGTGACTTACAGTATGTACAGCAATCTACCTGTGTGATCTCCTTCATGTGAGTGAATAGAATATTTTCGGATTTCATCTGTTCGATTATCTCTTCGTTTATGTCGTCCACCTTGAGGTCGGCATACTCTGCTAGATGCTTCATATCGGCTATCCTATCGTCTTCTGTTAGTAGAGATTGTTCCGGAAAACCATACGCATTTGCAAGGGGCTTTGATTCAGCCTCCAAACCTGGTGCCAAAGGATATATTCCGGTTTCCGATGGCGGAACATTATTGGAAGCGATTATTTTATGGGCTTGTTTATTTCCCCCTAGATATGCCTTATCCTCAAATAAGGGATGAATGAAATCTAATCCCTCCAAACTGCTGCCCAGGAAGGCGTTGATAATTTTATGATCTTTAATTCCCTCTATTTCCATTACTTCTTCTACATTATCTTTCAACATAACGGATTTTATGTTCTGTCCGTCCTGATTATAGTCAACCACACAATATTCTTTGGTCGGATAAACGACTAGAGCTACCATCCCGAGCAATTTCCATGGATCTTTCACGTGTAGCAAGAAATTCCTATCCGCACCCTTTCTAGTGGATATTTTTAGTAAATATTCGTTACGAGCCTTGTTGTCTTTTATTACCTCATGCTTCGATAGAGATGTTTGACAATTAGAACACCAGGGGAGTAATTGCGATCTCTTCTCGATTAAATTGCCCTCGTAGAGGTTCTTGATGGCCCACCAGCAGGAATCGATAAAAGTAGAGGGGTAAGATGAATAGAATTTTTTGGGATCATAGAAAAAGGCTAGGTTACTATATTCTTTTTCAACCATCTCCTTGTCCTCCAGAGCGATACGTTGACAATGACGTATAAACTTGTCCATATCCTTATCCTCGAGTTCTTCGAAGGAATTCAAACCTATCGACGAAAGGGCTTTTTGTTCTACGGACAAGCTATACGTGTCATAGCCATAGGGGGCTCTTATATTGTGGCCGTTCATATACTGGAACCTGTACCAGATATCGTATAGTAACTTAGGGTATATGTCCATCAGATTGAAAGTATCTTCGAGTAAATGGGGGGTGTGAACGATATAGTGTTTACTACCGCCTACCCTCTTGTCTGTCAACACTATCCTTGAGATATCTCTCTTTTTCCAATATCCTTTCACAACCCTCTCTATATCATCGGGGTCATAAGCCTCAAGATGTTCTTCTGTCATCTTATCCCTATAGGTAATACCATGCTATCTTAAATTTATTTCTATTGCTAAAGGTAGCTCATTCTGCAAAGAATCACAAAACACTGAGATATATCGCTCTAGGATCTCTTCTTGTATCTATTGACTATATCTCTCATGGTATTCACACATTCTTCATCGCTATTATCTTGACACCATCTGACTAATCTTTTTGCGAACTCCGATATATTCTTTTCTTTGATGGGGGCCTCTAAAGCGAAGATGTCTATTCCACTTTGAGATGATAATCCTTCCATATCCGAATATTCAAAACCCTCTATTCCGGACGAAAAGTAAAAAAGTGCACCGAGGAGATCTTGTGGGGTATCCAGAGAAAATTCATCCAGCGGTTTAGGCGCGCTTTTGCCGGGCGTTGCAGTCTTGAATAAAACTCTCGAGGCCATCTCATTGAAAGCTTCCTCGACAAAATCGCCTGTTTTTGCAGAAGTAAAAAAGATATGTTCGAAATCGCGAGAGAGTTCTTTTAGTACGTACTCACGTTCTATCTCGATGTCATCTAAGTCCGTCTTGTTGACTGTGAGGATCTTACCGGATGAATCTCCGGTTATACTTTCATATTTAGGTATCCAATAATCAAAAATATCATCAAGGGTATCGATCCTAGTTGCATCGGCCACGAAGATTGCACCGGCGGACCCTCTAAAGGAGTTTTCGTGAACGGATTCGTAGGATTTCTCTCCCATTACATCCTGTATCATCAATTTCACGTTAGCGCCTATGATTTCTACATCTTTAGAATATACGTTTGTTCCTATGGTCTTGAGATATCCATCTCCGAAAACATCTTTGACATATCTTAAAATTAGGGATGTTTTCCCTACTGCGGGGTTGCCTAGCAGATTAATCTTCTTTTTTATTTCCCTGAAATACATTATTTGTTCCTCTGATTCATACGGTTGAAATAGACACACATATTAAAAGATTTAGGATATTTTTCATAGATATGATCCGGCTCCGTTATCCCAAAACGTTTTTATCGTTGCCCGAACATTCCCGTTAGCTGCTATGATATAAATCATAAGGTGTACAAATGGATGTAACTGATATAGAAGACCTTATCCCCGAGGAATTTGCCGGGGCCTGTGGAATCGCTGCACCGTTCATCGCATACATATTCATAGGTATTGCTATCTTGATAAATTCGTGGTTCACCTGGGCGGATCACGCTTTAAGCGACCTTGGTGCGACGGGAGTATCCTATAACAACGTATTCAATTTCGGCGTGATGGTTGCCGGCATGGCCGGAGTGATATTCGCCATGGGCATCTTCAGATATTCCGAGGGTAAGGCTGGTGCCGCAGGTACTTTATTATTCCTTTTGGGGATGATATGTCTTATACTCGTGGGTATATTTCCCATGGGCAATTCCCCTCACTATTATGTATCTATCCTCTTCTTCGCTCTTAGTATCATAGGCATGGTACTGATAGGGATAGACCAGTTATGGGACATTGCTGAGCCTATATGGGGTGTGTTCATCCTATCTGTGGTAGGTCTTACTTTGATCAATGTGGCCCTCCTTTATTATGCCGTACCTTACGAACTGGGTCCCGCGATACCTGAGTTTGTCGCTACCATCCCGATGATGATGTTTTCCCTTGTATGGGGTGCTCGACTATTGTTTGATTAAGCCGGTGATATCAACACTTCGGATGATATACAATTGTCATTGAAAATGATCGATATAGTTTGTACATCCGAAGGTTCACGGTGCTCTTGCGAAGTGGACCTTACCAAAAGTTCAAACCAACTTTTCGCTGTCCAAGGAAAATATAAAATTTTCCTAGACCAATCACAAAGCTGGCGCTTTCTAATAGCTCGTTTATCAAAATAAACTCACCCAGCGGGACGAACAAATTTTCAGCGAAAATTTGTGAGTTGTAGGAACTTAGTTCCTGCTTACGAGGGAATTTGTAAAAAATCCCGAGCCAGAGGAATCTTTGATTTCTCGTGTTTG
>JAFDTZ010000036.1 GCA_019594305.1 Thermoplasmata archaeon | reverse complement strand
TCAACTTGATAAGGGTCTGGGTTCGTGTAACACCCTTGATTTCCCTTATCTGATCTACTGTCTTATTCAGCTCGGACGTTTTCGATTTTCTGACCTTAACGGCGGCATCCCAATCACCCGACGTTTCGAATATCTCTGGAGTTGTCTTACCGATCTCCTTGAGCACCTGGGATGCCTGGGAAGGTTCCACCTTTATCAGTACCAGGGCTTCGGGTTCTTCAAGATCTGTTTCTATGGTAAAATTTTTTATCACGCCTTCTTCGATCAGTTTATTGGTTCTGAACCTTATGGTAGCCTCGGATGTACCAAGTTTCCTGGCTATATCCACCCATTTCTCCCTTGAATCCTCCCTCAGACACTCTATTATGCCGAAATCGATACTATCGAGGTTTTTTTCCAGCTTTTGATTTCCCATATAACGGCTAATGTAAGCGGTGTATAAATATATTTACTACGAAATTCGCAAATATCTATCGATTTCCGCAATCTTTAAATATAAGCATGCTCTAGCCCGATAAAAATCAACAAAAGAGGTAATAAAATGAAATTGAGAACAGAAGGCTGCTGGACCGCCCTGGTAACGCCGATGACGGATGAAGGAGTAGTGGATATGAACGCATTGTCTTTACTGGTGGAATATCAGAAGAAGTACGGTATAAACGGCCTTCTTGCCGTGGGCACGACCGGAGAGAGCCCAACCCTTGACTGGGATGAACATCTGAAAGTTATAGGCAAAGTCAAAGAGTTATCCGGAAGAACACCTGTTATGGCCGGTACCGGAAGTAACAGTACTCGAGAATCCATTAGGGCCACCGTCGAAGCACACGATATGGGTGTCGATGCGGCACTTCTAGTCGACCCTTATTACAATGCACCCTCATCCACGGAGATAAGGAACAATTACGTGGTTCCTATCTCCGAAAGTACGCCGGATATTCCCTTAGTGCTTTACGTCATTCCCGGAAGAACGGGAACGATGCTGCATCCTGTGGACATCGCACTTTTAAGGGAACAATGTGAAAATGTCATAGCCATAAAAGAGGCTACCGGAAACATCGACAATATGATACTTACACGCGAACTTTGCGGTGACGACCTGATGATAGTCTCCGGGGACGATGAGATAACTACGAAAATAATGCTTGACGAAAGAGTAAGAGCCTGCGGTGCGATTTCCGTAATGTCCAATATCTTCCCGGAGGCGGTATCGGAGATGATCAACTGCATATCGGAAGGTCGAACGGATAGGGCCTTGGAGATCCAAAGAAACTTATCACCCATGTTGGGGTCTGTCACTGTAAGATCACACGAAGATACTAGGTACGGCGAGGTGGAGGTAAAATTCAGGAATCCCGTACCCGTAAAAACGTTGATGAATATCCTGGGTATGCCATCGGGACAGACTAGAGCGCCACTCGGCAGTTTGACGAGAAATGCTCTGGAACGTCTGATGAGCGCCGCAAGAGAGACCTACAACAACGACCCGACCCTATTCTCACCCATAGAGGACTTCTTCGGGGTGGATGCGGAAGAACGGTTGAACGACCCTCGATACACCGACGGGCAGTTCCATGATGCCTACTGAAGACACCGTTGCATTATGTGTTGCCGGGGCGATCGGCAGGATGGGCCGGGAGATGATAGATTCGATATATTCGGGAAAAATGGGAAGAAATGCCGAACTTAGACATGCACCGGAGCCTCTAACTTACTTCGATGTGTATCTTGATGAACCACGGTACAATGAGATATACCACAGAGGTCTGTGTTATGATTAAAATATGTGTAGCTGGTGCCCAAGGTAAAATGGGAAGAACGATCATAGAGGAAGCAGAAATAAATGGTTGTAGAGTAGTCAGTGCTATAGAAACAGAAGAACATAGATCCATCGGGAAAACACTGAAGCAAGTTGGTATAGGAGATCATGATGTGAGGATAAGCCCTCCGTCGAAGATACCTCAAGAATGTTGTGAAACCGATGCGTATATCAGTTTTACAACACCTGATGCGGAGTTATCAAATCTACCAAAGGTTGCAGAGACGGGTACCAGCATCATAGTCGGAACCACGGGTTTTACAGAAGAACAGATGAGATCACTTCATAGTGAGATAGCAAGTGAGGTGACCGCTGTCTTCGCCCCTAACTTTGCTCTGGGTATAAATCTGATGTACAGGTTAGCAAAGGCATGCGATGTTTTACCGGACGGATACGACTTCTCCATCACAGAAGTACACCACAACGAAAAAAAAGACGCCCCTAGCGGTACCGCAGTAAGGTTGAGCGAGATAATTTCTAACGTGAGGGGATACACCGAGATGGTCAACGGAAGAGAGGGTTTCTCACCAAGGATGAAAAATGAATTGGAGGTACTCTCTGTAAGAACTGGCGGCGTACCCGGGATCCATGACCTGATAATCGCTGGTCCCGACGAGATGATAAAGATAGAACATGTTTCTTTTTCGAGAAGGGTGTTCGCTCAAGGAGCGTTATATGCTGCCAAATGGGCTGTGGAACATGATCAACCCGGAATATTTTCCATGGACGATGTGTTCAAATAAGGGGTTTCGAAGATGAGTAGAAGGGCGATAATCAAATTTGGCGGAGCAGATCTGTCTAACGGACATCGAGTTAAAAAAGCTGCGAAAATGGTCGTTGATTACGATTGTGATGAGATAGTGGTCGTTGTTTCTGCAATGGGTAAGACAACGGATATGCTGGTGGACCTACTGGCACAGATCAATGTGTGCGAAAGGGATCACGCGGATATCATATCCATGGGCGAACAGACCAGTGCAAAGGTCTTCGCTTCCGCCATCAAAAAGATGGGTGGGAAATCAGTATGTTTCCTCCCGGGCGATAAAGAATGGCCTTTGATAACCGATAGTCGATGTACTGATGCTGTTCCCGACTTGGATATGTGTAGGAGAAAGATGGAACAGTACGTAGAGCCTCGCCTGGGGGACACCATACAGGTGATATGTGGCTTTATAGGTACAGATACCTGCGGGAATATAACCACCTTAGGCAGGGGCGGGAGTGATACCACCGCACTCGTGGTGGGAAATTGTTTGAAAGCCGATGAAGTGATACTGGTAAAGGATACGAACGGCCTTCTTACCGCTGACCCGGAACTGGTACAAGATTGTGAACAGATAGAAGAGATACATATCGAAGAACTGTTTGCCCTAGCACACGGTGGTGCCAGGATAGTAAGGCATCAGGGTTTGAAATACAAATTACCCGGCCAGTTACTGAGGATCGTTCCATTTTCATCAAATGATCTGAAAAGCGAAGGTACCCGGGTCGTCGGAGATTTTTCTTCAGACCGAGGTTTAAAACAAAAAAATGGACTTTCATCCATAACCGTGATATGTGATTTGAACGTTCAAAACTTGAGATCGATTTTTACTTCGATGGAAGAAAAAGGTGCGGAGTTGAGGGGGATAAGCAGTGGCGAAAAATCCGTAACGATATTCGGTGAATATCATGTGGGAAGTTTGGTTTCTGAGTTACATGAAAGCATGGACTCGTTCAAAGATATCAGTCATCGAGAGGGTGTGAGCATGCTGGAGGTCACGCATCCAAGATTCGTGGATGACCCGGGGTGGGTCGCGAGGATAACAGAGGAACTATCTGACAGAGACATAAACATAATAGAAGTAACTACGAGTAAAGCCACCATCGGTATTTACCTAGACGAACGATATATGACAGAGGCGGTAAATGCTTTAGAGCAAAAATTTATCGAACCTATTGCTGACAACGTTTTCCGAGAAGACTTACAAAAAGGGAGTGTCGGTGTTTGAAATGATCGCCTCATGCTTTAATGATCAAACTAAAGGAGAAGATAAAGATGATTCCGGATATGTGTTGCAAAGAAGATGAAGGCCTGAAGATCGAAGGAGTATCGGTTAACGATATAGTAGAAAAATACGGAACACCTGTGTACGTTTACAGTGGATCGAGGATCAGAGAGAACTATAGGAGACTGTATGATGCTTTAAAAGAAAGATACGATAAGATCAGAATACATTTTGCTGCCAAATCCAATACTAACATCTCAATACTTAAAATATTGAAGGAAGAAGGTGCAAAGTTAGATACCGTCAGCGTTGGAGAGATCTATCTGGCGTTAAAAGCGGGATTCCGTCCGCAGGATATACTATTCACGGGGACGAATGTGAGTGATGATGAACTTAATTACCTGATAGATTCCAACGTGGTCATCAATGTAGATTCCCTTTCTCTACTCGATTGGGTACTGGATAAAACACACCCTGAGATACTATCCGTGAGGGTGAACCCCACGATAGGAGCCGGGGCACACGAACATCTGATCACCGCTGGAGATGATTCCAAATTTGGTATCCTGGAACGAGATATCGTGAAAGCATATTCAAAAGCTCAACATGCCGGGGTGAATAGGTTCGGGATACACATGCACATAGGTTCGGGTATACTAGACCCTGACCCTCACCGGAAAGCAACTGGGAAATTGATGAACATCGTGAGAAACGTGAGAGAAAAAACAGGGATAGAATTCGAGTTCGTGGATATCGGAGGAGGTATAGGGATACCATATGAACCGCAGGAAAAGGAAATGGATCTAGAACGATTTGCCGATGAAGTGATAGGCTGCTTCAAAGAAAAACTAGAGCAATATGACCTGGGAAACCCTTACATGTGCATGGAACCCGGCAGATATATTGTGGGTGATGCCGGGATCATTCTCACCAGAGTCAATACGATAAAAAAGACCAAGTCCAAAACACTTGCCGGGGTGGATGCAGGACTGCATACTCTGATAAGACCCGCCATGTACGGTGCATACCACCACATGATCCACACAGGATGTACGGTAGATAAGGAAATGGAAACATACGATATAATGGGACCATTATGTGAGTCCTCTGATTTCTTAGGTAGAGAAAGAGAGCTACCGAAATTAGAGGAAAGTGATATATTGGGTATACTGAATGCCGGAGCTTACGGTTTTACCATGGCATCCAACTATAACTCTATGCTTAAACCTGCTGAGATTTTAATAAATGATTCTAAACATAGACTGATAAGGGAAGCGGAGACTATGGAAGACCTTGCGAACAAACAAAGATATTGAAAATATGGAGTGAAATACATGACAAAATTGGGTATCGTAGGATATGGAAACTTGGGGAAAGGCGCTGTAAAAGCGATCGAACAAAATCCGGATACGGAACTTGTAGGAATATTCACAAGAAGAAATCCGAAGGAGTTAGGCTGTAAAGGTGCCGATGTTTACAGCGTGGACCGGGCAGAAGAATTCGTAGATAAGATCGATGTCATGCTGCTTTGTGGAGGGTCCGCCACCGATCTGCCGAAACAGGGTCCGATATTTGCTAGCTTGTTCAACACGGTCGATAGCTACGACAATCACGAGAATATTCCCCGATATTATGATGAGATGAACAGAGTAGCTCAGAAAAACGATAAGCTCTGTGCCATATCTATAGGTTGGGATCCGGGAGTTTTTTCTATGAACCGTTTGATCTCAAAATATATACTACCGGAAGGAAGCGATTACACCTTCTGGGGACCAGGTGTCAGCCAGGGACATTCAGACGCAGTTCGCAGGATAGAGGGTGTATCGGACGCGGTTCAATATACCATCCCCATAGAGGAGAGCATAGAAAAGGTGAGAGCGGGGGAAGAACTTGACCTACCATCACATGATATGCACCGAAGAGTTTGTTACATCGTGGCTGAAGAAAACGCGGATACCGCTAGGATAGAGAGGGAGATAAAAACCATGCCGAACTATTTTGAGAAGTATTCAACAGATGTGAATTACATCTCTAAAGTGGAACTAAAAAATGACCATTCAGGTATGCCCCACGGCGGTTTCGTTATCCGCGTCGGAAAAACCGGATCAGAAAGGAATAACAAAGAGATCTATGAACTACATCTGAAGTTGGATAGCAACCCTGAATTCACAGCTAGTGTACTTGTAGCCTATGCCCGGGCTGTCCATCGGTTGAGTGAAGAAGGAAACAAAGGGGCGGTAACAGTATTCGATGTACCACTGAGCTATCTATCACCTCGACCTGCGGCGGAACTTAGGGCGAAGATGCTATAAACTTCGTCAGACTCGCCGCCACCGTTGTTACGGAAAGGATAAGAGAGGCAGCGGGAAGGATGGAAAGTGCGGGTATAACCCAGGACATGATGTGAGCGGTGAAGATATCGACACAAAAATATTTTTACCGAAGCATCCATTATACCCTGAATGGCATTCATAAAGATAGAGGATCTTTACAAGAGCTACGGACAAAGGGAAGCTCTACGGGGCCTCGATCTCTCCGTTTCCAAGGGAGATATATACGGATTCCTAGGACCCAACGGTGCCGGTAAGACCACCGCCATAAAGATCATTATGGGTCTGATCAAACCGGATGCCGGAAGTGTAAACATCGGTGGTAAAGATGTATCCCGGGAGGGTATGCAGATAAGGAGATACATCGGATATTTACCTGAAAGGATCGCATTCTACAGAGATATGAGCATATGGGATAACCTATCCTTCCTCTGCGATATAAAGGAATGTCCGCAGGAGCGGATATATTCACTACTGGATGATTTTAAAATAAACGCACCTCCGGAGACCAAGATAAAACAGTTATCTAAGGGTATGGTACAGCGTCTAGGTCTTGCTCAAACTCTGATAGGAGACCCTAAGGTATTGATACTCGACGAACCCACCACTGGATTGGACCCCGAGATACGACACTGGGTAAAAGATAAGATCATCGATATGGGGAAAAGTGGTAAAACCATCTTCCTCTCGAGTCATATTTTATCCGATGTCCAGCAGCTGTGTAACAGGGTCGGCGTTATCAGTAACGGTCGCATGATAGCCGAAGATAACGTGGATATGCTCGGTAGCACACTAAGGTTGGACCATCGATTCCGGTTGTCGGTAAAACCTTTGAGAGATGCCCTGGAACGGGTTAAAGATATTGAAGAGGTCAAACGACCGCGTATAGAAGACGGCAGTCTGGTACTTTACTGCAGGGGTGAGGACAAGGTAAAGGTTATCGAACACTTGCTTCAACACTGCTTCGATATACTCGATTTCAGTGTGGATGAACCGGACCTTGAAGAGGTATTCGTCAAGATAATGGAGGGCGAAAAGTGAAAATCCTTGCTCGTTGGAAACTGGTATATTCACGAAGGATGTGGAGCCGTACACTACGTATCGCGAAGAAGGAATACGTACAGAACATGAAGAATCCATGGATCATGGTCTTAGCGGTAGTGTTCCTTGTCCTCTCGGTGGTTGTATCTTACTACGGTACCGCTTCGGAATCCTCCGTCGAATGGATGGACATGGAACACACTGTAAGATATCTAACAGCTTACGTGGAATATATGGTGCCCATACTGGCTGTCGTACTAGGCTACGGGTCCGTAGTTAGAGAGAGGGAGAGCGGTACCATGGCACTTCTTCTGGCATACCCGGTGGATAGGGGTGAGGTACTGTCGGGTAAATTTCTGGGATTATGGTCCGTATTGATCACATGTGTGGTTACGGGCCTGGGCATCGGCGGCCTCATCATCAGTATGCATATACCCGATGTTGTATGGGCGGAGTACTACCTTTTCATACTTGCATCCGTACTGCTGGGTGGGATATACCTATCCCTATATATTATGCTATCTGTTATATTCGAGGACAGTACGTCATCTATGGCGGGCTCCATATTCACCTTATTTCTATTTTCATTCATATGGTTATTTTCGGTATATGCCTTGGCCGAGCTGACCTTCGGATGGAGCGAGGTGGTCGCCGGAAGACCTCCTAAGTGGTATCTTGGCCTGCAGCTTTTCAACCCGGTTTTGATCTGGTACACACTACTGGCCCTAAACATACCAGCCTTGCGTGAATGGGCCATGGAATTCGGTGGTGAAGAACCCCGGTACCATCCGGGATACTATGACACTTGGATCATGTTGATATTGCTTATAATATGGATCGCCGTACCATTGATTTTAGCCGAATACCTCTTCAATCGTAAGGAGATAGATTAACAGTCAAAAATCATATATGTAATAAAGATATTTCAGATGATTGATGCCTCGTGAAATAAGCCATATGATACGGGAATTGATGCGTAAAGAATTCGGAGAGATGGGAGAAAACATACTCAATAAACAGTGCAGGAAAATGGGAGTAATGCCCAACGAGATATGCGTAGATGATTTGGAAGAACTATCGGAAAGTGTATTCAACTCCGTAAGATACTTCATGGGTACTGATAGAGCAAAGAAGGTCAAAGAGGGTATAAGAAGGTACATACTTTTACAGGAATTATGGGACCTGGACGGACTCGAGAAGAACGATATAAGAACCATCAAGGAGTGCAAACTAAGACTGGAACTCGGACGTACGACCCTGGAAAATCTTGGAGACATGGAAGAAGCCCTGGAGTACTATACCAGAGCGGCAGACATCGCCCGGGGATTGGGGCGTAACGACCTCTATGCAGAGGCATTGAAAGGCATCTGTTTTACATGCCTCGGCTTGGGAGACCTAACAGAATCCATCGACGCCGGGAAGAATGGCATGGAAATATCGAAAAAGGAGAGACTTCAGGAGATATACGCAGAGTGTAAAAGAGGCATCGGTATATGTCACTGGAGAAAGGGTGATTTCAACCGGGCACTTTCCCATCTCGATAAGGTCAAAGATATATACGAGGAGATGGAGGATAAGCTGAATATAGCAAAGATATACAGGAATCTTGGAGACATACACGGGGAGTTCAAAAAGTACGATGTCAGCCTGGAATATTACAAGAAAAGTGCGGATATTTTCGGAGATAGGGGAAACGCCTTAGAAAGGGCGGTTCTACTGATGAATATGGGTGTCGTGTACACAATCAAGGATGAATGGGAGAAGGCGGTGGAATATTACAAAAAGAGCGAAAAGATATCCAGGGAAGGTAAATTACCTAACGCTCTTGCATGGAACTTATTCAACCTCGGACAGGCCTATACCGATCTGAAAAAATTCAACGATGCCGAAAAGGCTTTGGATGAATCACTCGAACTGTTCGAGACACAACAGGACCGTTTGGGCGAATCCGGAGTACAGATTCGGTACGGTTTACTCTGGATAGAGAGGGGTGATATCGAAAGGGGTGCGCAATACCTCAAAGACGGTATAGAAGTACTTAGAGAACTCGACATGTTGAAATACCTGGCAGATTACACCCATGAACTCGCCAAGGCGGAGATAGAGCTGGGGGAGTACGAAAGTGCCGAAGAACATTTAAACGAAGCACTTGAGATCTACGAGAGAATCGATATCCAAGAAAATGTAGAAGCGGTTAAAAAAGACCTGAATGAACTGACCAAATATTTAAAATAGTCATTAGTGTTAGGACGTCCTGGTAAAATGTCAAAACCTACTGTGTTTCTGAACGCTATACTAAACGAAAACGTTGAACTACTGCTAAAGGATGGAAGGGCTCTGAACGGTGTCCTTGTGGGCTACGATGACCACATGAATCTAGTCATAGAAGATACTATGGAAGAAACCGAAGAGAGGCGACGAAGGCTGGGAACTATCGTATTAAGGGGAAACAATGTTGTCAGCCTGAACCCAGAAGATTGAAGCGATTATTTACTCTCGCGTATCATTCTTTCTTTTTCGTATTCCTCTAGCTCCTCTTCCGTAGGCTGCTTATCGTTCAAGCTAAGGTATTCAGGCTCTACGCGTTTGGTTATGTAAACGCCCTTGCCGGCCTTCATTATGGTCTCGCCGGCCTCTATAGCTTCTTTTGTGTCAACCTTCAGGATCACCGGGTTTTCCGTTCTTACAACACCGGCCCCCACGGCAGAATCATATTCCTCGCTGAGATGTACATAGGTCCTATCGGAAGGTTTTATTCCACCCTCGAGAAGCAGCTCGGCTTCCTTATCAGTGGTAGGTATGTATAACACATCAGGAATATCTTCCGTTGGAAGGTCGAGGTCAACCTCTATGGAGTGGCCGTAAGTAGCTCTTATATGATTGCCTTCCATCTGGTACCGCCCCTTTTTGTCGGTAGCGATCAATGCATCCATATGGTATCTTCTCAACCAGTGAAAGCGTTTCTGCCTGTTTCTCAGGGCTTTAACATAGTGTTCTAGGTCTACCCAACCTCTTCTGTCCACGTCAAGACCGTACTTGTCAGCGAAGTGTCTAAGTAAACCCGCTGTGGTTTTTCCGAGGTTGGTCATCTCTTCATCGCTCATTATGAACTTGCCCCTCTCACCGCATTCCGGACAATTTTCATCGCGATAGTATCCGTGTTCTTCACATTCCCGAATCATAACTATCAAGTAGGCGTAAAAGGGAGGGGTCATAAATATTTTGCTACTTTAGATTGTTATTTTCCGGGTATCCCAATGTAAATATACCTCTATAAACTATCTTGGTTCGGATAACATGGCAATTGAAGATTCAAGACTATCGGGATTCCACAAGCTAGACCCGGAAGAAAGGATTAAAAAAGTGGGGCGGCTCTGTGATTTGAAGGAGGCAGACCTAGAGGTATTGATGAACAGGGGTTTATCAAATCAAATGGCCGACAGGATGATAGAGAATGTGATCGGAACCTACGAATTACCTGTGGGTTTAGCCACCAATTTCAGAATCAACCAAAAGGATTACCTGGTTCCCATGGTGATAGAGGAATCGTCGGTGGTCGCTGCAGCGTCCTACGCCGCCAAATTATCCCGTTCAACCGGTGGATTTTATGCACATAGTACCGAGCCGGTGATGATCAGCCAGATACAGGTTACAGGTCTTACCGACCCCCATCGTGCCTCGGTTGAATTGATGGAGAACAAAGAGCCTTTGCTTAAGATGGCTGACGAACAGGACCCGATATTGTTGGAGCACGGAGGAGGTGCAAAGGACCTTAATTGCAGGGTGCTAAAAAGTCGGTACGGTTCATACCTTATTGTCCATCTGCTGGTTGACTGCCGGGACGCCATGGGTGCTAACGCAGTCAATACCATGGCCGAAGCCCTTGCACCCGAGGTGGAGAGAATAACGGGTGGAAGGGTTTATCTCCGCATACTGTCCAACCTCGCAAGGCACAGGCTGTCACGTGCCCGGGTGGTTTATTCCAAGGAAGTTATAGGCGAAGACACCGTAGAAGGTGTACTGCAGGCGTACGAGTTCGCCCGTGTGGATCCCTATCGGTGCGCGACACACAACAAGGGTGTGATGAACGGTGTAATCGGCGTGGTTAATGCCACAGGCAACGATTCCAGGGCTGTGGAGGCAGGGGCTCATTCTTACGCTACCATAGGCGGGGGGTACGCACCACTTACCAGATGGGAGAAGACGGAGAAGGGAGACCTTGCAGGCAGTATCGAGATGCCACTTGCCGTGGGTGTGATAGGAGGAGTTACATCAACACACCCTGTTAGCAAAGTATGTATTCGGATACTAGGCGTATCCTCTGCTCGTGAGCTACAGGAGATAATAGCTTGCGTGGGACTGGCACAGAACTTCGCCGCCCTTCGAGCACTGGCAACCGAGGGTATCCAAAGGGGCCACATGAAACTCCATGCCCAGAACATCGCCATAGCAGCGGGTGCTTCGGAGGATATACTCGATATCGTGGTAGAAAAGATGATCAAAGAGGGTAAGGTCAGAGCCGATAGGGCCCGAGAGCTAATAGAAGAATTTGGTAACTGAAATTCATACCATCTAGTTTATCCTTTGTGGGATAATCTTTAATACATACATAATAGTATTGTGAAGTTAATATGAGTCCTGATTGGAATATTGATATTGAAGATATTACTACGGTTTTTGTTAACAGGGAAGATGAGATGAGATTCCTAGAAGGGCAATCTAAACAAGTGCTCGATGATAAAGGAACGATAGTACTTCTCGAAGGTGAGGCAGGAGTTGGAAAGAGTACCCTCACAGAAGTCTTCGCCGACGGATGTACAAAGAAAGGTTTTGAGATATTAAGAGGAAGATGTCTTTACTACGAAAACACAGATCCTTACATCCCATTCATCGAAGCATTGGGGGATTATGTAAAAGATAAAGAGTTTGAACGGGAAGATACCGACAATCATATTTCTGTGGCAGGTATGCCCATGAGTCTTATAGGAGCGGGAATAGAAGAGGAGGAAGAAGAATTAGCTGAGATATCCATTTCCGATAAGAGGGAGTTGATGTTCGATAAGGTGACCAGAGCGGTTATAGATCGTTCCAAGGACAATCCCATACTTTTATTCATAGATGACCTTCAATGGATAGACGAGGCCTCGGCTCGATTGCTACATCATCTGGCAAGGCATACTTCCGAAGACAGAGTCCTACTTCTAGGGGCATACAGACCTGAAGAATTAGTTACAGGTGATAAGGAATATCCCCTGGAGAAAGTACTTGATAGGATGAAAGAGGAAGGATTGGTCACCATGTTGGAAGTAAATAGGTTGACCTTCAGATATGCATCCAAGATGATCAAGAAAAGGCTGCACTCTGACGAACTGCCTCAATCATTCTTAATGTTGATATATCGGGTTACCGAAGGAAACCCCTATTATATAGTTGAGATGCTAAATTCCATGATAGATGAAGGTGTTATCGACCCTTACTCCTACACATGGGACCCTGAAAAGGATCTGGCCAATGTGAAGATCCCGTCGTCTATAAAAGACGTGACCAACCGTCGTATAGAAAGCCTTTCAAACGATGAGAAAAAGGTATTGATGTACGCTTCGGTCATAGGCACCGAATTCGACTTTGAGATCCTTGAGTATAGCATCAACATGGATGTTATCGAGCTTCTAGATATAATAGACAATCTAGAGTCCAACGGATTAATTCGAGAGAAAGAGACGGAAGAGGAGGAGATTTACAGATTCGGCCATATACAGACAAGGAGAGCGATATACGATAACATGGGCCGGAGCAGGAAAAGGGTACTGCACCAGCAGATAGGCAAAGCAATAGAAGAGATATATCGTGAAAAGATAGAAGATAATTATTATACCTTAAGTAGACATTTTTACGAAGGTAAAGACTACGAGAAGGCCTATGAATACTCCATGAGATCCGGGGAAAAGGCGATGAAGAGCTATGCTACGGAATCCGCTATAGAGTACTATGAAAGAGCCCTTGAATCCTTGGGTATGGCTAAAAAAATTGAAGACGCGGAACAGAAAGAAGAGGATATTTTGAAGCTCATCGGAGACTTAAGTTACGATACGAGTGATTGGGAGATGGCCATAAATTCCTTCGAAAAGTTGGTGGATAGGGCGAAGAAGGTCGGCGATAAGCAATTAGAAGAAGGAGCTTTAAGAAGGATCGGACATATTTACAGAGATATTCAAAAATACGATCGGGCGGAAGAATACTACCTTAGTTCTCTTGAGATAGCGGAGGAGATAAAACTCAATGAAGGTATAGCCGATGCCAATAGGGGCTTGGGATACCTTAATTGGAGATCGGGGGAATTCGATAAAGCCATAGAACATTACGAATTAGCTATCGAAGTGGCTAAGGATGTACAGAACAAACGTATACTTGCCTTAATCTATATAGAGATGGGAAATGTATATTCTACAAAGGGAGAGACGGTACTTGCGATCCAATTCTTTAAACGCTGTCTTCCTACATTAAACACAATGAAGGCATACAGGGAACTGGCCAGAGCATACAACAACATAGGTGACTGCTACATGAAGATGGAGGAATGGGACGAGGCAATAGATTACTTCGATAAGTGTACTGAGAACGCCAAGAGGATAAGCAATAAGAGGGCCATAGGGTGGAGTTATTTCAACCGTGCCGAAGCACTCGCTTGCAGAGGAGATACAAGTGAAGCGATGAACTACGCCAAAAGAGCAGATAAGATACTCAGTAACTTGAGGGATAATATAGGATTATCAAGTGTTTATAGAGTCAACGGACTTATCAAAAGATTGGAGGGTCGTCCCAAAGATGCTTTGGACGACTTTAGAAAGGCATACGATATAATCAAAGACCTAAACATACCTGTAATAGAAGGTGAAACTAAATACGGAATCGGCTTGGTATACGAAGACCTGGGCGAAACAGAAAAGGCAAGGCGGTACTACTTAGATGCAAAATCCTTGCTAGAAAAGATAGGTGAGGGTCAGTTCCTTGAAAAGGTGAAAAAAAGGTTGGAAGAACTGTAAAAATATCTTTATGGTTTTTGTGTGTAGAGATCGCCATTCATTCTGGGTATCATAGCTGTAAGGAGAGCTGCTCTTATACAGTCCTTCCTACCGATCCTTCTATCTGTCAGTAAGTCGACGGCACTTACATCTTCATCAAAATTTACCTTTATCTTATCCCCCAGTGTAACCCCGTCTTTAAGATCATCAGACCAGCCTCTAGGGATAGGAAATCCCGGGCCGTGACCTATACTTGTACGCCCCTGGATATCGGTGACAGCGGCGTATTCGATAGAGAAAAGACCGTGTTTGGATTCAACCACCCCATTCTCTATACCCACGCCGTAATCGAACCCCTCAGGTAACTTTGCCCTTAACTTTGCCCCCGGAACGATATAATCTCCCGTGGGTTGCTCACTGATGCTTTCCGGTTTACCTACGGAGATAGTTACATTCTCGAAGAGATCTGACATCACATCTTCAACCACCTTTATTTTTAGCGGATTTCCTGTGATAGTATGTATACGAACGGGAGTTTGTCTGTTCCCGTAAACATCGATATCACCTTTTCGTATACGGGTAGAGCTTATGGGTAGAAAGTCATCCGCTAGGACAGGGCCTACCACCAGGATATTCAAGGGCTCTTTACCCTCCTCTAGCCTTCGTCTATTGATCTCCTCACCCCTTTCCGCGGTCTCCCATGAAACCACCAGGGTATGGTAGTCACCTTCAACCGCCTTACGGTAGGGGTCGGAAATACTGACTATATTCCAATTATCGTAAGGTTCCAAAAAATCCTTCAGTGCTTTTTCTCTTTCCTCGTAGGGCCTTTTCACTTCGGGCTTCCACTCTTTCAACATCTCATCCGAGACCAATCCGACGGTTACCTCACCACCTATATCTAAGGCGATCTCCAGAAGTTTATTATGACCCATATGTATAACGTCAAATGTACCCCCGAGTAAAACCTTCTCTATCACTCCACTACCCTCCGTACAGCTGGAAAAACAACAATGCTAGAAACAAAGCCATTAGGATGTAGATAAGATATAATCTATTTCTACGCTTCTTCAGCAACTTTTGGTACTCTTCCCTGCACTTTTCCGAGCATAAGGTTTCGTCCATAGGCACCGGGCTGCCGCACATCTGACAGTGTTTGTGTGGTTCCATGTTACAAACAATGCCCACGGACGATATAATGGTTTGGATTAAAAAATCACCTATGGGCGAAGGCGACAATATTGAGTTCTTCATCTATCACACGTACGAAACCATATCTCTCGAACTGTACTATTTCGCCTTCCTTTAACTCATTAAAATTCCTTTCGACCAATCCTTGCTCCCGGGACCCGTCCGGCATTTCAACGATACATTCTATACCCTCGGGTACCCACTGTATCTTGAGTATGTCCTTGTTCTCCATACTTGTTACCGTACCCTTGGTCTCTGAGAGTTGGATGTTACATAGGTTCTTCAACCGGATCTCCTTACCGATATTCTCTTCGTACTCCTTACGAGGTATATGGACTATTTTACCGACCTCGAGTACACGATTTCCTCTCTTGGGGTCATCGGGATGCCTGGGAATTTCTGCAATATCGGTTTCCAGCTCCCCTTCAAGAGCTATCGTCACAGGCTCGGGTACAAAATAATAACGGTTGGCCCGGGCATCGATAAGCTCACGGTTCTTCGCATAGAGCTTTGAAGCGGGCACTTCGATATCCGTCAGTGACATTCCAAAGTCCAGTATGAAGTCCCGGAGTGCCTCGGGTTGAATACCTCTTTTTCGCAGGGATTGAAGGGACCAGGTCCTTGGGTCGTCCCATCCACATAATTCGTTATTCTTCAACTTCTTTTGAAAGTCGCTTTTACTTAGTTTGAACTCCTTTAGACGCAGCATGCCGTAATGAAGGAATTCTGCGTGTTTCCAGTGGAAAATATCCCAAATAAACTTCTCCATCTCATCTTCTATCACGAGATCTTTACCCCTGAGTATATGAGTCATACCTAATAGATGATCGTCCACCGCCCAGGAGAACTCCAGCAACGGCCATACGTGATATTTTTCGCCTACAAGTGGGTGAGGTGACTTTGAGATACGGAAAAGTACCCTGTCCCGGAACGCCGGGTTGGGATGTTCCATGTCTGTTTTAATTCGTACCACGGCGTCACCTTCGTCTAGGACACCTTTGAGCATCGCCTTCCAGTGTTTCAGATTATCTTCCGTAGTTCTGGTTCGATGTTCACATTCGACTCCCTTCTCTCTATATTCCCGCAGTTTTTTAGGGGAACATTCACAAACGTAGGCTTCACCGGTGGAGAGTAATTTTTCACCGTACTCGTAATATATCTCCATTCTCTCGGACTTGTAATGTACTTCGTGCCATTCCACACCTAGCCACTCCAAACCATCTTTTATCAGATCGTAGGCGTCCGGTAAAGGTTTCTTTTGTTCGGAGCCTATGGTGTCGTCGTACACAAGTATGAGTTTACCGTTGTTCCTCTTGACGTATTCATCGTTGAGTACGGCCATCCGGGCGTTACCTATGTGAAGAGGGCCGCTGGGATAGGGGGCCATGCGCATAACGGGATCGTCACCCTTTAACTCGGGAAGTCTGCTTGTCACTTCAGCTTCATTCTTTTCGAAATACTCGGGCAAAACTTTCCTTAGTTCGGTTTCCTGTTCTTCAAAAGAGAGGGAATTAACCTCTTTCACTATCTCTTCGACCAAGTTTTTCGTGGCGCGGGGATCTTTCCTGCACTCCTCCGACTCACCCATCACCTTTCCCATCACTGCTCCCGATGTACCCTTACCGTCAAACTTGACGGCATTCCTAAGGGCATATTTACGTATGAGCCCCTTCACGTCGTTGTTCATGAAGAGGGATTGTACATCTAAGTATATGGTATTTTTGGGTGGATGTTTCTTAGGAAGATACTGATAAATGGGCTATCGTGTATATAAATAAAAAATGTAAAATTTAGTAAAGTATATATACTACCCCACGAATATTTAGATAAGATATAAAAGGTGTTTATGATGATAAGAGGAGCCTTAACGGAAGAGCAAAGAGAATTGGTCCGGCGTCTAAAGCGGGCGGGTATGCAGAAGAACGTTGCAACGACATTAGTTTTCATTGCCTCCAAGGATGAAACTATCAGCCGAGACATCGAGTATGCAACAGGTCTGAGGCAGCCCGAAGTATCCATATCTATGCAAGAATTGAAAAATCGTGACTGGGTAACAAAAAGGGATATAAAGAAAGAAGGGAAGGGGAGACCGGTACACGGATATAAATTGAAAAAAAGCATAAGACAGATAATAAAAGAGATAGAATCCGAGGAAAAACAAAGGATTCAAGTGATAAGAGATAATCTGAAGGCCATAAACGAGTTAGTCAAATCAATCTATTGAGTACTCTTCAACACCATCCTTTTTACCCACTATCACCATGGATGCCATGTCGATAAACAGACCGTTCTCTACAACCCCGGGGATAGCGTTGAGATCCGCTGATAATTCCTCCGGTTCTTCGATTCCATGGAACATACAGTCAACGATATAGTTCATATTATCAGTTTTAAACAGGCTGTTTTTATCTAACCTTAGATTCGATGAACACCCCAATTTTTCTATACTATTTATTATGCTAGCATTCCAGAAAGGAACGACTTCTACAGGTAGTTCGAACTTCAAACCGAGAAGGTCAACCATTTTAGTTTGATCCACTACTATGATAACCTGCTTCGAATGATACGCAACTATCTTTTCACGTAGAAGTGCACCGCCTCCTCCTTTAATAAGGTTAAGTTCAGGGTCTACTTCGTCCGCACCGTCGATAGTGATATCTATGTGGGTATGTTCGTTAAGTGAGGTAAGGGGTATACCTAGCGCTTTGGCCACTTTCTCGGTTGCTATGGAAGAAGGGATACCTAGGATGTTTATTTTCTCTTTTGCGATCCTCTCTGCAAGTCGTTCTAAGGTATATTGAACTGTTGAACCGGTACCAAGGCCGACTATCATTCCGTCTTCCACATAATCCGCGGCCCATCTACCCGCTATCCTCTTTTCTACCATCATTGTATCCGATAACCTAATACAATAACAAGTATATATTATATTCTATTACTATGAGGGACAAAACGATGTTTTGTGTAAAGTATCATGATCATCGAAGTGGGCGGATTAGTATATTCCGTAATCTACAACCCTGTTTCAATTCGTCTTTACAAGCAGCTTTTAATGTTGCACGTATTTAATGTCCTTTGTGTTCATGCGGATCGCCCCATATTCGAAAATAAAGAAGGGTCGGGGTTGCCTTTGTAGAGAATATCGTTTCCGTCTGGCTTCACGGAGATGTTAGAACCACCCCTAGGTGCTACCCCTCTTCGTAGAGTTGGTAGTATCCTCTGGAGAACAGCATATAGTCCCGCACGGCGAATACCGGTGCAGGGTTCTGCTCAGGTATCTCGAAGGTGAGTATGATGTGCTCTCCGGGTATTATGGTTACCATCTCGTCGTTACCTTCCATGAGGATGTCCGTAACATCCTCGACACCGTTGAGCATGGCACTAACGATTGAAGCCTCCTGTACCATCACAGGTGTTT
>JAFDTZ010000071.1 GCA_019594305.1 Thermoplasmata archaeon | reverse complement strand
CATAGTTTACCTTTAAGAGTACCGTCAAAATGCTTCTTTGCCAGGGCTGCGAAGGTCTCATAGGTTCCTTGGATTATACCCTGTGTTCCGATGTAGCACCAAGAACCTGCGGTCATCTGGCCGTACATCATCAATCCTAGATCTTCTAACTCGTAGAATTTTTCCCAGTTCGACCATTTGGGAACCAGGTTGGAATTTGCAATAAGCACTCTAGGAGCTCTTTCAAAGGTCTTGAAGACGGCCACAGGCTTTCCGCTCTGTATCAACAGTGTTTCATCGTTCTCCAGCTCTTTCAACGATTCTACGATCTTCTCGTAACACTCCCAATTTCGTGAAGCTTTACCCGTACCGCCGTAAACTATCAGTTTATCCGGTTCCTCCGCATTCTCCAGATTGTTCATCAACTGACGTAACATAGCTTCTTGTTTCCAGCCCTTACAGTTTAGTTCTGTTCCTCTGGGTGCCTTAATATCTGTCATAATAACACTGGTTAAGTATACCGACCGATAGTAAATATATTTTGGCACTTATTGTGTATTAAACTATCGGAATAAAATTTGCTTTGGGATGCTTTTCATCGGAGAGATAGATATTGTAAATACACGTATTCGGTTTCTCACCGTATACGAGTAGTGAATTATATCTGGTAAAGAGCTTCAGATGAACATCCGACAAGTACCTCTCTTTATCTGCAAGTGGAAAACCCGGGCCCATCAATCCGATAACTAGATCACTGTTATCTTTGATTATATTCATCAGTCTTCGGGTTATCCTTGTCACTTCACCGACAACCAAGTCCTCTCCACTGATGGCGTTCTCGATACCTATCCAGTCGGAAATCGTCAGTATCGGTCCTTTAGATTTGAACTTTAGTTCACGATAGGCTTCTCTTATTAAGTGCTCGTAACGTGTCGATACCGATTGTCCTAACATATCTGTTACTTCCCTGTCCAGTTCAAGTATCTTCACATTACATTCTGAGATATCACCGAAAACATCGTTTATCCATCCTTTGACCATATTTTTACCCCTGCCGCGAGAAAGCATGATCAGCACACCTCGCTTTTGTGCCAGGAAATTTTCTATCACCGGTCCGTAGAGATGCATATGGCCGGAAAACGGTACACGTTCGTTGATATCCATAACAACAAGTCCATTCCTATTATAACCGCCGCCGATAAGTTTGTCCATCTCGCTAGAGCCCGTAGAGAAAAGTTCTTTTTTAAAGTAATCTGTATTTTCACCATCTTTTATATATGCATGGGCTTTTTCGAATTTGGGAACACCGTGTATGAAGGGCTTACAGTAATCGAACTTTCCACCGGTTAGCGTATACATGTACATCGGTTGATTGATACGTATACCCCTCAGTTTATCCATACTTAACAGTCTAAACAATCTGTCGTTGTGTTCCTCCCTCTTAAGAGTTACAACACCATCTACAAGATAATCCCAATTGGTAGTTTTTTCGGTTTCCAATATGATCACGAGTCTTGCACCTGAAAATTCCACCAGATCTTTTTGTAGTGTTTTAATCAATTCCTGTGCATTAAGCTGATATCTTTCGACCAGCGATTCAAGACTATCTATTATTATCAAAGACGGTTCCGGTAAGCAGTCATCCACTTTCTGGTAAATCTCTTGAAGTTCTTTTATCTCACCATCCTTTACCAGGGAGAGTAAGTTAGAACTTGTTACGTGCTCGGGTAGCTGCACATCTTCGTCCTTATCCGGCATCTTTTGCAGTAATTCCCGGGCCTTTTCAACCTTCTCCATTTCATATGATTTCCTTTCTTTGAAATAAGTATACTCTTCGGATTTTGGATAAAGAGTTCTGAGAAAATCGAAGCTGGCATCGATAAGATTCTTCCTCATGTCTTTTTCCCTGAGCCATTGAAATTGAGAATACAATGATTGATTTGATACCCGTGTTGAAAAATAAAATGAATTTTCTATTATTCCCAATTCCTCCAGTAGTGTGAGACTGAAGATGGTTTTACCCGTACCCGCCTCTCCTTTAACTATAAGAGACCTACCTACGGTCTTGTCGAAGAAGTCATAGATCTCCGGAGGAAGAGGTTTTCTATAGATTTAGATTCCCCCTTGATCCAGCAGAGATTCGATCGCATCGTCAATTTCCTGCAGTATGCTTGAAAAGTTTCTATTCTCGATTGTTCTTAAAACCAGTATGGCCCTATCGCCGGCACCGGTGATAACTGTATCTCCATCGTTATTCCTTATGACGATCCTTTCGGGTTTCTTCTTGTTCAGATGTTTGTTGGCTGTATTAGCGGCACCGTATATGGTTGCAGACATAATACCAAAAGTTTCAAGCTGTACCGAAGATACATTGCCCGCACTGGCGATTATATCTCCACTTTTTCTTACTAAACATACTATCTCAACATCGGGAGACGCTCCCAGGGTTTTCAATGTATCTAAGATTACTGCTTTGGACATGGTTCTTCTCTCCTCTATTTTCAAGGGTATATAGACTAAGAGGTAAAATAATTTTTCATCCTTTTATCAGTTCCCTTAACACCAAAGGGATACATTCCGAAACATCCTCCGGCATCAAACCCCAATTACTCTTATCGAAGGCAAATTCACCGGCCTTAGCGGTTATATATGCACCTAGTCTAGCGGCGTCGAAGTGAGAAAGCCCCTTGGTCAGAAGTGTACCTACGACTCCGGCCAAGGTGTCTCCGGTGCCGCCGACGGTCATGGCCGGAGTGCCGAAGTCATTTATTTTTTTCCTATTTCCGTCAGAGATATAGTCCTCTTGTCCCTTTAAAAGTACGGTGACTACCGATTCTCTAGCGTACTCATCGACCGAAATGTCTCCGGCTATCATGTTAAATTCTCCCTGATGAGGCGTAAGAACCGCATTCATTTTCGGTAGATTACTTCTCAATGCCTTCAATGCATCTGCGTCGATAACCAGCGGAAGCTCTAAAGATTCGATGATTTTTTTTACCGCTTTTAGGGTGTTTTCCTTGTCACCTAGACCCGGACCTATCAATACGGCATCGCAGTTCTCCGATATTTTGAGTATCTGATCTACGTGTGATTCGTCCAATTCATCTCCTTCCAGAGTGTGTACGATAAAACTTGGGGAGTATCCCGCTACGATACGGCTTGCCTTTGATGGTACGGCCAGATGAACTAAATCCGCACCGGTACGATAGGCGGCTATGGCCGCAAGAGCCGGAGCACCCGTATATGGTCCACCCCCGATCACCAGCAGTGTGCCGTTGTTTCCTTTGTGTGTGTCCTTTCCGGGTACAGGATACAATAATAATTCTCCCGGCCCTGTGTTTTCTATCGCTTCCTGAGGTATGCCGATATCCTTGACGATTATCTCTCCTGAATTGTCACCATCCATACCTTCTTTTACATCGTGGAACGTGACTGTTAAGTCAGGATCTACCTGTATATCCGCTCCCAGACCACTGGGAATGTCTATGGATACAACCGGATTATTTGATCCGTTTATACTTTTGATGATGGAACGATACGGCTCCCTAACCGCTCCCTTTATACCGGTGCCTAGTATGCCGTCGACGATTATACATTCGGACGGTATATCCCGGGGCATTTCGTCGGTAATATTGCATTCCAATCTCTCTAAATTCTCTTTGGCGATCCCATGATTCACAGCCTCTCTTCCTTTGATGAGATATACTGTTATGTGATCCGGTTTTCTCCATTCAGATAAATATCTGGCGGCAACGTAACCATCGCCTCCGTTGTTACCGGTTCCGCAAACGAAAAGAACCGGACTTTCTTTATATCTATTTTCTATCTCACTGGCAAGTGCTTTACCTGCATTCTCCATCAACTGCAAAGGAGGTACACCACGGTATTCGGAGTTCCTGTCCAATACAGCTACTTCCGTAAAGGGTATCATGATAGATGATAATCACTTCCGGTATAGAATTTTTTGGTATATAGAAAGTAATATAAACCGGCATTATCATTCCCCCTTATCATAAAGGAGGAAAAAAAGATGAGCAAATTGGACACCAACGAACGTATAAAAACCTATGTTGAAGGACTCGATGAGTGCCTGCAGGGAGGAATACCGAGTAACAGTATCGTACTTCTAGCCGGGTCTCCGGGAACCATGAAATCAAGTCTCGGTTTCTATATCCTATATCATAACGCACTTGAGAACGGAAAAAAAGGTGTCTACATCTCTTTGGAAGAACGCCGTGAAAGCTTGATCAAGAATATGCAAGGACTCGGTATGGATTGGGATAAAGTATCGAAAAGATTGAGTATCTTAGATCTCGGATTGATCCGCTCAAGGATGACCGAACTGGATAAAAGCGCCTGGATGGAAGTATTCAAGATGTACGTAAAAAATCTTCGTAAGAACCTCGAAAACGACTTCTTGGTGATAGACTCACTTCCTGTTATGGAAACCATGGCTGATTTCAAGGAACCTAGGAAAGAACTATTCCAGTTCTTCGACTGGTTAAGAAATCTAGACGTTACCACCTTCTTGATCCACGAACTACCTATTAACGAGATAAAATTCACCGATGCAGGGGAAGCATTCCTAAGCGACGGTATATTCCATCTTGAACTGAGAAGAGAGGGAAATAACGTCAATCTTTTCCTCAGCGCACTGAAATTAAGAAAAACAGATCATCCTCGGGATTACTTCCCCCTGATATACGACGGTGCCTTCGAGATAGTCAAAGGTTAAAGTCTGGGTCCTATCAACTGCCACAGTAACATTCCGAGTATCATGAATGCTAAAAGATATGATACGCTGTGTACCAACTTCTTCTCAATCTCCTCTTTCATATTGAATTTTTCAACTACTGAGGAAAGTGCATCCTTGAAAACGTAACCACCGTCCAGTGGTACCGCTGGTAGTGAATTGAACAAGCCAACCATCAAGTTAAGCCAGAATATCCAGTAACATGCATTGGCTATGGGCCAGAATACACCGGCAGGAATTACAGATAGAGGCCCGGTTATAACATATAATTGAGCTATCTCCGACGGTATCGGAGACAATCCTAGGAAAGGAAACGAAATATAGGTAAGCGAAGCCATCATATAATCGTTGAACGAGGTGGCTCCGGAATAAGGATTGACCATCAATCTCTGTATCCATCCCACATCTCTGAACATTATTCCCATGTAAGAAACCGTGACACCCATGTAAGCCCGGCCGCGGTACTCTTCTCTGTTTTCCGAAGGATACATCTCTGCAAAGCTCTCGTATTTATCTGCCAGTACAATGGTGGTGGTGTGGTTCGTGTAATCATCATCATCCAACCTGGCGTAAGTCACGTTTAGAATTTCTCCGCTAGACTTACCCTCCAGATGTTCATTGAAATCATGATAATTCCGTATCTGAACTCCATCCATACTTACTATTATGTCAAGAGCTTCAAGTCCTGCGTCATATGCAGGGTAATTATCTTGTACCGTGGATATCATCAATCCGGAAATAACGGTATGCTCTCTGTCAGCATCTTTGTATCTCGTGCGAACGGATACTTGTCTGAGCGGTGGTACATCGATCTGTTCTACGTCTACCATCTCTTCCGTCCTGATACCGTCTATAGTCAAAACCAGTTCTCCGATGTTTAGATCACTCATATCCGCGGGTGAATCGGTTACTAAACCGTGTACTATAAGACCGTCTTCTTCCGGTGCAACGGATGCCATAAATACCGATGAAAACAAAATTACGAAAACTAAAGCAAGCACGATGTTGGCCGTCGGGCCGGCTCCGTAAATACGATCACGCTTTATCTTGGGTAGAGCATCCATCTCCTCTTCGTCCGGCTCTACGAACGCTCCGATGGGAACTACGATGAAAACCAGGCCTAATGTTTTTACTTTTACGTCGGCGAGCCTGGCTAGTATCCCGTGGGAAAATTCGTGTACTATTATGGCTACGGCCAAGCCCAATATTCCATACCATACAGGTATCAACGGATTAACACCGGGTATCCCGATGACCATCCTGGGACTTGGTGCGCTTTCCGCCGGTATAAAGCTGGCCAGATAAGCCGACCATACTAAAAGTGTCAAGATTATCACCATACATATAGATATGACTGCAATGGACAGGTTCCCATATGCCTTCCAGAACTTTTTCTTTTGAGCCAGATTATCTATCAGCTTCTTACCGCGTTCCGTTTTCCATATAAGGAACAGACCGGACATCTCAAGATTATATGGTTTTAACAGGCCTTTCTTCTCAAGTATGGTAAATATGAGTATGAATGCTCCGATTATGACTAGAGCCAATATGAATGGGTTTCTTAGTAATTGCATCGGTACTACCTAAAGACGTCCCCTTTAATTACTTTATGTCATACCTGAAAGAAAGCCATTATGAAACATAATGCAGTCACGACACCCTGGATCAAGGCGATCTTTTTGGCCAGAACCCTATCGTAGGCCCATGCGATGCCGACTTTAGATATGCTTCCCAATCCAAGTGCTAGAAGGATTGTGGTCAACATGGTGTCGAGTTCGATCTCTCCGGCCACGAAAAGTGCACCCAGAGATGCCGATACCGATGTTGTAGATACAAGGCCTCCTATGGAGATGGCATAGACTCCGTATACTCCCAATAATTCCATTCCATAGTAAGACAGTACGCTTAGAACTACGAAAAGTACACCGAATTTAGCCGCAGGTATGATCGCAAAAGGCGTTCCCAGATCCAATGAACATTTTTCTGTTGTTTTTGAGCTCCTGGTCACCAGTACACCGGTAAGAGATGCCACCATGAGGACCGCCATGGGAACCATGAAACCTTTCAAGAAAACAGTTCCTGCGATCACCGTTATCAGTATCACGTCCTTCAATATCATGGACAGATTGGCTAGTATGATCCCCCTTTTCGATACGGACTTCAGTTTGGGATTTATCACCGCCAATCGGGATAGGGAAACAGTTGAAGCCGCCGAGTTAACGAAACCCCCTAAAAAAGAAGTTATCTCAAGGCCTTTCATCGCGCCTACAGTCTTTATAACGATATAGCTTACAAAGGAAAACGACGATACAAAGATAACTATCAGCAGTGTCTTCACAGGGTCGATCAGTTTTCCACTCCCTATCAACGGATGTACATCTCCCATGGTGTAAGCCAGTGGAAGTAGTATCACAACTATGATAAGAAAATTAAGAGCACTAGCCAAGTCCTCGTTGGTCAATATGCCTGCGAATCTATGTGTTCGTTCTTTTACCCCTAGAATTGATATTATCATCATCGATACTATGATCGCTTCCAGAGGATACCCGGCTCCGGACATACCGCCCAGCAAGAAAGCTGTGACCAGAGCAACACCGGTGGTCATGCCCGGGGACGAGCTCCCCATCCTTAACTGTGATACCGAGAAGAATAGTATGATACAAAACGCAAAAAACAATATTATGATGGATATCGGCCCGGGCGAATAAGCGACGGAAAAGCCCAGAAGTGCCATAACCGAGAATATCTTCATCCCGAAGGAAACCTCCTTTCCCTCCCGTCTTGCATGGATATCCCGCTCTAGACCGAGTATTGACCCGATGCACAGAGCTATGATGAGTTCCAGTATGACATCCATAGTTCGTTATGGTGAAGCCGCTAAAACTTTTTTTGGTCTTGTACCTTTCAGTATTCTACCGTCCATATGATAGGTTCATCGGCATCACTGTATACCCAATATCCGTGTCCGGTTACCAACAATATTGTCGAAAGATCATATATGTATTCTACATTATACTCTGTATATTTGTTGAATACACCAATTTTACTCACTTCAGGGGGGAATTCATCGGATGCAATACGGTTGGTTTCAGAAGGATAACCCACCATATTCCATCCGGGATATATCGTGATATCCGTACTTATAGGCACAGAACCCGTCAAGTTTATCGTATCATCCATTGTCATATGTATCCATATACCCATCATTCTATTCCAAGAGTAAAGGGTATTGAAATGCTCAGCTCTACCTGGCACGTAGCTCTGCCATTGATCAATCGATGCATCGTAGTACATCAATTTATTGTATGAACCATCGATATCGGATAATATATCAGATAGGTTCGTATCGTCAATCTCTATGCCGAATGATACAAAATTCCATCCGTCGGCATACTCATCAGCATAAAGATTTATTGAATGGACAATCTGTTCATCGGAATGGGTGACGAATGTCTCGTAATCGCCATAGATTACTACCGTATCATTTTCATAATAATACTCAAGAACGGCTCTGTATGTATACTCGGTATTGGCTGTCAACCCGCTGTTAACAAAACTGTGTGTGTGGTTTTCCGGGCCGTAAGTATAAACACTTCCAGGTATAGCTTCACCGTCCATTTCAAACCAAAGTGTAACTTCTTCGAGTTTCCCCATATCAAATTCTGCATTCAAAGTTGCATTCATCGTATCTATTGCCGTTGCCTGTAAAGTACTAACGGTTGCCTGGAGGTATGAATCTATTTCGAATGCCCAGGATACTTCGTTTCCATTGCCCGCTTTATCTTCAAATATAACAGTAACATAGTTAACACCGTCCTCCATCGGTTTGGAAGGTGTGTAATATATTGTGCCGCCCTCATTGATGTGTGCATCATCTGTAACATTTTTGCCATTGACATATATCGAAACACTGTCGGTATCAACTCCCGAACCTGTTATTTCATTTTCTACTTCTTCTTCCCAGGTTATCCAATCATCATCACTTGCGTTTCCCAGCTTTAATTCTCCTACATATTTACGCCGGGTAACAACTTCAGTTTCTATGATAGTATCGGTAAATATAGCAGATATCAATGGTTGATTATCTATGATCAAACTGTTAGGTTCTGGATACATATCCGTCAGGATCGGCGTATTTGTATCAAGGAACACCTCGATAGGAATAACAATGATGTCATCAGTTCCATCTACACCGGCTTTGATAACACCACCATAACCACCGTCATCGGCATCACCTGGGAAATTCCAGTGCATGTTGAAGGTTTCACGACGATATCTTGGAACAGGTTGTTCAGATAAGCCGGACAGTTCGTAACCCTCTACGCCATCCATTACGATACTGATGGAAAGTCCGAAGTGCGCCGGTTCTGTTATGTCATATCCGAGGATCGTTAATATGTAATCCCCGTCATCGGGTTCCATAACTTTGATGTGCTGATCCGGGCCTAAGGTGGCAGAGTAGTCGACCAAACCATCTGGGAATATCGGCTCCCCGGTTCCCTCGATATCTTTCCATAAACCGATGTCGATACAATGTGCGTTACCGGAAGTATCCCATGTTTCGATCTCGATGCTTAATGCGTTCTCTAGAGTAAGGAATCTTCTTATACCAGCGCCTGGACCCAGTGCATTGAAGAAATCTTCCCATGTAGCTATACCAGATATGTCGTCTTGACCTATAGGTATGCCTTCTTCTTCTTCAATCTGTGCGGGACCTATAGCGGTAGCATTGAATCTCTGAAGGTCCATATGACTCATGTATGTAAATTTACTAGAACCGACATGGTCATCTGTATAGATCTGTCCTGGAACTGGATCCATCTCAAAAATGAAGTTCCTGCCGCTGAAATTGGTTTGGATATCTCTACCGTCCATCCTGGTACTTCTTACAGCGATTATATTTAGTCCTGGAACAATATTTGCTGCTTGTACTTCCCGTGACACATTGGTGTTAGTTTCACCGATATGACCTATGGACGATTCCGTTATTGCAACTCCGAACGGACCGACATGTTGATCGGAAGTGGGTTGAAGTATAAACACATCTAGATCGGATGTAAGTTGTGCTCTATCTTCCCGCGCACCTACCGTTCTGATCCGAGCGACCTCTTTACTCTCCACCTCTAACCAGACGGCATCTACCGATATGTTAGCATCGCCCGGAAGACCACTTACCTTATGATGGAGCTCCACAGTTAAATGCGTTAAATCGTCCCATTTCCAAGCTGTGTTACCCCATTTGACTTCGTCCCAAGTGATATCAAATTCTGTTATAGTGGGTTCTTCGGTGACATCGACTTCTTTATGTGTTGACATTTCCGATCCGCGAACAGAATATCTGATAGATAGATTATTCGAATCTACTTGTGGAACTACACCGTCATAATGATGTAGTACACCTATTTTTACGTTGGATATAGTTCCTATACCTGGAGAATTGACAAAATTCTCTAAAGTGAGTTTATCCCTGGGCGGTAAATGTGCGTATGAATCATCCGGTTCACCGGTTGCGTTGCTGCCATCGATGTCACCGGAGTAAGAAGTAGAATAATATTTTTCAGTATACGACCAGTCCGCTTCGGTTATCATCCTTACGGCATCGTCTGGTAATTCGTTATATCCCGGAACGTCCATATAGTAGTATCGCCAATCACCTTCAGTAGGATCTGCGCCGGCAGTGATTACTCCGTTCAATCCGTCGTTAGAATACAGATAGTCATCATCACCACCTGCGAATTCAAAGTTCATCTGGTCAGCCATCACATTCATCAATACAGGAACAGTATTATTACCTACGCGGATTATGGCTTCGTACGAACCCGGTGAAGCATCTTCAGGTATGGTTACATTGGCGGTAAAGGTTCCTTCGCCACCGGAGAAAGATACTGTATCATCGACTGTTATCCAATCGTGTTCTTCTTCACTGAAGAACTCGATCCTGAAATTCCAAGGTATATTATTACCATGTTGATTTTGTAAAAGCACGAATAGACCGTCTTCGATGGATGATAGGTCATTGGTTATTGTCATGACGTTTGAAGAAGCGGCAAAGTCCATCAGATTTAGATCATAGAGACTTTCTGTTCCTTCGGTTTTCGTACGATATTCAAAGGTCGGACTGGTTTGATTTACCTCTTCTTCGTATGAAGTGAGATTCAACATTCGGATATTCGGATTGTTTATGGTTGGGAACGTGCATGTTGGACTATTTCCATTCCATCCGCTGACCCACAACGGACTGTTGATGGAGAGAGATATGTCTGTAAAACCATAGTTTGGATCGGTGTAATCTGAATCTGAATAGGAGTATGCAGGGTGTGT
>JAFDTZ010000132.1 GCA_019594305.1 Thermoplasmata archaeon | reverse complement strand
TCCAGGCACTTTCGTGTTCGAGCCCGGCAAAGGCTACTGGATACACAATCCCGGCGATACAGCAGTTGTCTGGACAGTTGAATACTGACCACAAACCCCTTTCTCCTTTTTTATTTTTTTTAAAATCGGCACTTTTATATATGACAAACCACATATCTTTTAAATAATGGACTAAAACGAAAAGGAGGAAATAAGATGGAAAGAAAATGTCTAAAACTGATAGCATTTTTCAGCTCGTTGATACTACTTTTTTCGGTAATAGCCGTTGTAGCTATTACACCTTCTTCGGTAGCCGAAGGAAAAATAGTGTTGGTAGAGATCAGTGGCACCGAAAATGTATCTATATTGAACGAATTTGAAGCTGAAATATTAGAGACTTACGAAAGACATGTACTGTTAAGAGCTAAGAATGATGAGATAGAACTGATGTCGGCGAGAGGTATGCATGTGGATTCGCTCCCAGGCAGAACGATGATATATGCCGGCGGTGAGAGGTTCGACTTCACAGAAGGTGAACCGGATATACCAGCGGCATTACGTGTGGATAAATACGAACCAGGAACCGAAGGGCAGTACATAGTACATATGCTCGGTCCCATTGCCTCACACTGGCGAACTACACTTGAAAGCATGGATGTACAGGTACTCAACTACATATCGAATCATGCTTACAGGGTAAGGATGACACCTGAGACCGCACAAAATGTAGAAGAGTTGTATTTCGTGGATTGGGTTGGTATATATCATCCATATTACAAACTGCAGCCGGGACTAGAACCTGGACTAATAGAGTTAGGATTGATCAACAATGCGGCCCATGAAAGTGTCAGCGAAGTGATCAATACCATCAACGCTCACTCTAACAATTTGGATAAACAACGTACAACACCGTCAGCCGAGGTACGAGGTACAGGTAACGTACACTTATATACCGAATTAACCGGTGGAGGATATATCGTATTGGCGGACGTATGTTCGGAACAAGCCCTGTATGAGCTAGCTATGATCAATGACGTTGACTATATATTTCCATATATCGAACCCGAACTCCATGACGAGGTCGCTACACAGATAATCGGCGGAGGATGCTATTTCTTCGATGATGAAGATGGTAACCCGGATACTGCATACCGACTTCACGGACTTTTTGGTTCGTATATGAATCAACTGGGATATACCGGTAAAGGCGTAGTAACTGCCGTAGCTGATACCGGGATAAGCGATGGAGTCATCGGTGGAGGTCACACAGATTTCCAAGGTAGAGTGATCGGAGGATACACCTACACAGATGATGGTAGTTGGGAAGATAATCACGGTCACGGTACGCACTGTGCGGGTTCAGTTGGAGGCAACACTCACGATGGAACCGGAAATACATTTTACAATGACTACTATTCGGGACAAGGTTCCGCACCCGATACAGAGTTATATGCAGTTAGGATATTTGATTCAGGTGCTAGCTGGGTGGGTCCTGGCGATATTTACGATATGGTCCAGGTAGCCAAAGATAATGCGAACGCTTACGTTCACACCAATTCATGGGGTGCTGCTGTAGGCGGTTCTTATGATTCACGTACATCACGTTTCGATAAAGCCGTAAGGGGTGAGGATATGGTTATAACAACTTCGGCAGGTAATTCAGGACCCGGTGATGTAACAATCGGTGCGCCCGCTACAGGTAAGAATGTAATCACAGTAGGTGCGACTAATAATCATCCGAGTAATCCTGAAGATGTAGCAAGTTTCAGTTCACGAGGTTGGACAGAAGATAATCGTATAAAACCAGATGTACAGGCCCCTGGTAACAATATTTACTCGACTAGACACGATGGTGATGGTTATCGTCCTATGTCCGGTACTTCCATGTCAAATCCGGCGGTGGCCGGTGCTGCAGCTGTATTGGTAGAATGGTACGAGGTCAATCACGGCTATAGACCGAGTCCCGCTATGGTGAAAGCACTTCTTATAAATACGGCAAATCCGATAGATGGTAACACACGAGGAGACATACCTAACCAGGACGAAGGTTGGGGTATGGTTGACATCTCCAAGCTTGAACGTCCGTTGACGGATCCGATACCTTTCTTTTTAGAGGATCAGTCACATGTGTTTACCGATAGTCTGCAGTGGAATGAACACGTTGTCATGGTGGATAGGGAAAACGAATCGTTGAAGTTCAGTCTAGTTTGGACGGATAAAGAAGCGCCTCCCGCTACCGGTGGCCACCGTTCATTGATTAACGATCTGAATTTAAGGGTTGAATCGCCCAGCGGTGTGACCTATCGCGGTAATGCGTTCAGCGAAGGTTGGACACAAGCGGGAGCCGACACGATATCTGACTTTGACAACAACGGAGATGGTTGGGACGATACCAACAACGTAGAGAACGTTTATATTCCCTCGGATGAAGTGGAGATGGGTGCATATACGATACAAATAGAGGCACGAGAGATAGCCGATGATGCTGTCGGTTTGGGTTATAATAGTCAAGATTATGTATTGGTAGCTTACAATGCAATCGATGATATACCGGGAAACCCCCCTCAGGTTATTGTCATCTCTCCCGATGGTGGCGAAGTTGTGAATGCAAGGGATGAAGAATACATAACTTGGACTACCACAGAGGGCGATGATGCTATAGATAGAATAGATATCTCATTGAGTACAGATAATGGAATCTCTTGGACAAATATTGTTCGCGGAATAGATGATAGTGGAAGTTATCTGTGGAGTATACCTAACGCAAACAGCGATGAATGTCTTATCCGTGTTAGTGCTATTGATATTTTTGGACGGCGGGGATATGGAATTAGCGATGATGTATTCGAGATAATCGGTGTGCCACCGGAACAACCACCGTTCTCTGTGGTTGAGCATGCTTCCGCCCCTTATATAGAAGTATTCGATGACTTTTCCGATGGGGATTATACTACTGATCCCGAATGGACAGTTTATGATGGATATTGGGATGCTTCAGATGGTTATCTACAAGGTCATGGTAGTATATCTACTCCGGCACATATGGATGGATATGACATAAGTGCTTACGGTAGATGGGAGTACGATTTCCAGTTTACGGAAGTCGAAGAACACGGTAATTGGCAGGGTATCAGAAATTTTTTTATTCAAATTGATAATCCTGATAGTCGATACTCAAGCGGATACTATGTGATCGTTATCGGTGAAATAGGTGGAAGCGGGGGTGAGATAAATCTATGGCGATTCGACGATGGTGATATACACCCTGGTATTATAATAGGGGCATATTGGGAATCTGATACAGATATTCATACTTTGGCTATAGAGAGAGATGAAAATAACATTTTCACTATATATTTAGATGATGAGCGTCTTGGAACAGGCACCGATGACACCTACACCACAAATGACTACTTGGGTTTCCGTCATAATGCGAATCCTTCCGGTGGTGATGATCACATCATCCATGAGGTAAGAGTACAGGTGACCGAAGAGGGAGATAGAGACAATCTTTTAAGCTGGGATGCCAGTCCGAGCGATGCAGATGGTGAGGTAAGTCACTACGACATATACCGGTCTGAATCCTCGTCCGGGCCGTGGGATGGAAGCACACTTATTGATAGCGTACAAGCAGATGGCTCGGAGCGGTATGAGTATTATGATCTCGAAAAGGGCATGTTGGACGATATTTACTGGTGGTATGTTGTTCGTGCAATCGGAAAGAACGGTCTTGAGGAATATAACGAAGCCGCGATACAGGAACCTGGTGACTCGGGTATTGATCCCCCTTCTATAACCATCACTTCACCTGATGGTAGCGACCGATGGCACGCTAATACTCAAGAATATATCACATGGAGCACAACAGCAGGTGATAACCCTACGGATTGGGTTAATCTATGGTACAGTCAAGATGCTGGTGAGACTTGGGATACGATAACGGCTGTAGATGATACAGGTAGTTACACCTGGACTATCCCTAATAACCACACCTCCGAGGCTCAGGTGCGTGCCCGGGTAGTCGACACACAAGGTCGGTGGAGTGAGGATGTTAGCGATCTGTTCGAAATTATCGGTGTTTCACCCTCTCCCCCGCAGAACCTAGCGGTGGATCATTACGATTTTGCAGAAGATTGGTACTATAAATACAACGCTGCACACCGTGTTGAACCTGATCACGGTACCATAGGAACTAATATGGCATTTTATCTCGGTATGAGGGTAGAATTACCTTCAGGAGAAGCTACGAATATAGCTTATTACTATGATGCAACATCCCATGGTCCTTATGTTATAAGAGGAACCATTTACACAGACGGTCCGGGAGGTACGGAACCAGGCACATTATTAGGTCACACAGATGTAATCACTACCGACGGAGGAGTCCAAGAGTGGATAGAAATTCCCTTTACTTCTCCGGTTTCCACAGACGCAGGTCATTACTGGATTGTAATGGAGTGTTTGGGAAGTCAGAACAACTGGTTCCTCTATAGACGTTTTTCTTTTGTCGAAGATGGAGGTTGGGAGAGCAGAGATGAAGGAGCGACATGGGATGAAGTTACTTCTACTTGGCCGTTAGAAGTGTTTGTAGAGGAACACGATGAAGACGGAGATGATGACAATATGATTATATGGGATCCCAGCCCCGATGAATCCATAGATGAGGTCAGTCACTACAATCTCTATAGATCGGAAAATCCTGGTGGACCCTGGGACGGAAGCAATTATCTATCAAGCGTAGCGGTAGGTGAAGAGTATGTGTACTATGATCTCGAAAGGGGCATGTTGGATGATATTTACTGGTGGTATGTTGTTCGTGCGGTAGGATTAAATGGTCTCGAAGAACAGAACACCAATGCGGTTCAAGAGCCCGGTGGAGAGACAACGACCTTCGATATACCTCTCACGGCAGGCGGAGACGCCGACGGCTGGAACTTCGTGTCCTTCAACCTGATGCCGGTGGATACGTCGCTTGAAGCGATACTCGACGATGTTGCAGGTAACTACGACCGTGTGATGTACTTCGACGCTTCGTCCGGTGAATGGAGTTCTTATGTTCCCGGAAGAGATGGCCGGTTCAACAATTTGGGTAAGTGGAACCACCGCATGGGCATCTGGATACGTGCGACCATCGGTGATACCCTGACCATCGAAGGGGTTCAACCGGTCAGTACTGATATCACACTTTATCCCGGTTGGAACATGGTCGGTCTGCCCAGCGGGAGCAGTGGCAACCATGGACTGCCTGGTGAGATTGACCGCTTAGGATACTTCGATGGCACCGCAGAATATAATCTTGCGTACAGTTTCGATCCAGGCACTTTCGTGTTCGAGCCCGGCAAAGGCTACT
>JAFDTZ010000180.1 GCA_019594305.1 Thermoplasmata archaeon | reverse complement strand
ATGATCATGTAATATCACATACTCACAATAGAGACGGTATGTATCCCCAAAGATCAAGAACGTATATGAAGATACAGATCCCAAAGAATGTAGCGGGTAATTGCCCGAGCTCCTCGTTCATCGGTAGGGCGACGAAGATGCCCAAGAAAATAACTATCGTAATAGCTACCAATCCCGAACCGATAACAGCCGGCAGTAGAAATATAGGGATTATGATCAAACTGCCGGGGAAAGTACTGATCCATTTTATTTCTTTTATAAGTTTAGGAAAAGATGACAAAATGAAAACTGCACCCATGAGAGAGAGCATCAAAAGTATAACTGTTCCGTTCAACCCCGGTGTTCTGGTCAAGTTCAACGTGATAAAATCTCCTCTTTCCATGACCCTCATCTTCCATACTTCCGGTGTGTAGAATCCTAGGAAAAATATCAGCAAGCAAGATAGAGCAAAAATTTCACTTTTGATAAAGCTAAGAACATGTTTTCCATCCATAAATGAAATATAAAGTAAGACGACAGCCAAAGAAAAGATGATCAGTATTCGTAAAGGTCCCATCAGGAACGCAAAAGAACCTCCGGCAATTAACGAAACTATAGACATATGTTTAGCAGCCCACGAGGGTAGTAACGCATCTTCCCTCTTATATTCGGAAACGAATGATGCAAAACAGCCCAGGAAAAATCCCATCATCGCTATGTAAAAAACATATGGGAAGTGCAGGACGAAACCGGGATCTAGGGCATACCCATGATTGAATTCCGGATCGAGTAAGTGGATAACCGCTGCACCCAACAATGCTGAACCAGTAGTAAACAATATGACCCACTTTTTTAAGCTTTTAACTATCTTATTGAGTAAATCGCGGTGGGTGATATGCATGGTAAGTATCATCATCGATGTAGCTAGAATAAAGAAGAACATGGTGATAAACAACGACCTTTGCTGTTGTCCTAATCCGACGGCCAACCCTTGTCCCTCAGCAGGTAATATTTCGGTCATCGTGTACCCGTAATTTGTCATAAAAGTATAGTATCTTGTGTATACCGGAGTGGTGATGTAATCGAGCAATACTACGTTAGGACCTTCGAAACTAAATATAGTGGGGACTATTGCCCCTATAAACCATATAACAAACCAAATACCGAAAATTCCAAAATACAGCGTGCAGATCTTATTGATTATCGAACTCCAATCACGCTTTTTAAACAAGGTAACGATATCTTGTATCCTTATCTTCACAGCGATGTACAAACCGCTAGAAGAAAGGATCATTATCGCCATCCTTTTTAAGCCTGGGCTGATCTCCTCGGCCAACATCATATTTACGAAATTTAGGTCCGGTAATTTTTCAATAAAAGTAAGATCTGCAGCATAGTAAGAGTAAAGCATTGATTGTTCTACACCTCCGAGTCCTAATAAGTAGTAATCTATAAAGGGCGGTAATAAGACGAAAACGAAGCCGGGTATTATCACATTGTATACCTTTCTTAACGGCGTGCCCGTAGCTAATTTTAATATTAAAACACCCATCACCAAAACTGGAAAATTAAACGCCACGTGCTGTATCACTAGATACATGGAGAACACGGGAAATTCGAAGAATGTAGATTCTGTGACAGATCTGATCACTCCGATGATCACTAAGAATATAAAAGCGGTAAGAGGAGTAAATCTGTCTTTTTCGATGTACTCGATTATCGAATTTAGTGCTATCCATATCTTGTTATCCTCGACCTTAGAATTGGTTTTCTTTTTTACCATATGTTGATGTCATGTTCGGACATATATAATTTATTTTTCCCAGTAATTTTACAAAAGTATATATATTGTATAAAAGAGTAGTAGTATATATGCATTGCAGATGCCCATTTATCGACCCGAAATGGAAGAAGGCAGTTTTATTCTTCGTTATAAGCTTACTATCCCTTTCTTTCATATCCGGAAATGTGATCAGTAGCGAAACAGTCGAGGATGAATTACCTCATTGGATTCATGAACAGATGGGTACCGACCCTGAAGATCCATTCGATATCGGCATCTATGTACTATATGATACGAATTATCTGACACGCGATTATAACTGCTGGAAAACATACGTCGATTCTAATTCTACGGAATCTTTAACCATCGCTACGGAGAGTGTAGTAGTTCGCCGTGGTACGGAGATCGAGATAAGTGGACCCAAAGATGCGGATCCATCGATAACTCCTTCTAAAAGAGGCATGACACCTCTCCAAGTCGAGAGTGTATCGAATGGTTGGACAATAAGTATACCCGAACAATCCTCCGTGGGGAAATACGTATTCACTCTTAGTCAAGGTAATTGGACCGACGAACTCGAAATATTTGTGATCTATGACCCATGGGCCATGGGTATTTCAACAGATGAACTGAAAGCTTATGCCTATGATGAAAACAGTGACCGGCCTGAAAAGGATTATATTATCACAACCGCTTACGAATATTACGAGGGTGTTCTTCGCCCGTTCGGGGACGAACGAGAGGGATGGCCGGACATGTACGAGTTCGCATTAGCGGCTGTAGGAAATACCTCTGATCCGCAGGAAGCCGCAGCGAGAATAGTTAGGGTCGTTGCTCAGAGAAATGTTGCTGTTCCAAGTGATTTCCCCAACCAACCTATCATCAGAGATGCCTCTCAGATCCTGTTTGGAAGCGGAAAAACGGTGATACATGGTCGAGTTTATGATTATGAAGGCTTGACCGTTGAGGATGGAGAAAAACTATCATCCAACGGTGTAAGTATACCGGGGATACAAGGCCTTACCACCAACGGAACAACTAAGCAAATCAATGGCTGGTGTGATGAGGTATCCTGGGCTAAGACCGCACTATTAAGGTCCGTTGGTATACCTAGCAGAGTAGCTTCTGTTATACCCTCTGAGGACACAGATTATATGGGTCATTTTATGGCCGAGGTATGGTTCGAAGAGTCATTATATAAAAAGGACTGGGACGATAACGAAGGAGGGTGGTATGTATTAGATGCAGATGAATGGAATGCTGAGTGGTATACGGAAGAATATTTCGGTCGT
>JAFDTZ010000008.1 GCA_019594305.1 Thermoplasmata archaeon | reverse complement strand
TCTTGCGGAGAATACCTTGAGAACCTGCCTTGAGATGGGTGAAAAATTCGGAGAACTGTCCAAGAAAAACCAAAAGATCACCGTAGAACACACCAGTGCTAATCCCAACGGACCTCTTCATGTGGGAAGGGCGAGAAATCCCATCATTGGCGATACTATATCCAGGATATACACGAAAGCGGGATACGATGTGGAGACCCAATTCTATGTGGACGATATAGGGCGACAGGTGGCGATACTTTCATGGGGGATATCCAACATCCCTGAATCCGAACTTCCAACTTCTGATAGAAAGAAGATCGACCACGAACTGGTGAGATACTACCAAGAAGCAAATCGTAGGATGGAGGCGGACGAAGGAGTTGCAGATGGCATAAAAAAGCTGATGAAATCGATAGAGGAAGGAGATGAAAATACACTTAGGATTTTTTCAGAAAATTCAGACAAGGTAATGCTGGGCATGAAAGAATCTCTTGAACGACTAAATATTTTACACGACTCTTACAAAACAGAATCGTCATTGATAGTAGACTGTTCGGTTGATTCCGCGTTAAGCAAACTGGAAGGTTTGGAACAGTGCGAAAGAGAGGATAACGCATTATATTTCGAAGGTGGAGAACACAAAATATTCCTTACTAGAGGGGACGGCACTAGTCTTTATCCTCTCAGGGACATAGCATACCATATATGGAAAGCGGGGAGAGCAGACCAGTTGATCGATGTTCTAGGAGAGGACCATAAGGTACACGGAATGTTTATGAAAAATATACTTGAGGCCTTGGGTATAAGACCAATCCCGGACATCATTTTTCATTCCTTCGTTTCTTTCGAAGGCAAGCGCATGTCCACCAGAAAGGGAGCCTACGTAACTTTAGATGAGATTATGGACCTGGCACACGAAAGGGCCAGGGATGAAGTGCTCAAACGTAGGGATGACCTGAGCCAGGACGAGGTTGAAAAAATTGCTGAAATGGTAGGACTCGGTGCGGTTAGATATAATATAATACGTGTTCAACCCGAGAAGCCTATGAATTTCAAGTGGGACGAGGCCTTGAACTTTCAAGGCAACAGTGCACCATTCATACAGTACGCACATGCTCGAGCTTTCAGTATAATAGACAAGTGGGGTGGAGATGAGACAAAATTGATTTCGGAAGCGGACCTAGACCGGCTGGACGAAGAGGGCGAAATACGCCTGATAAAGAAACTGGCTGTGTATCCCATTGTTATCGACTCGGCAGCCGGGCTAAAGGCACCGCATATTATAGCCAATTATGCCTACGATGTGTCAGCACAATTCAATCAGTTCTATAGAGATTATCCCGTGTTAAAGGCGGAAGAAAAGATGATCGAGAGGTTGGCTTTGGTGAAAGCGTCAAAAAATATTCTATCCGACGTGTTGAATATACTAGGTATAACTGCGCCTGAGTATATGTGAAAATAGAAAAAAAGAAAAGGTTTTGTGGACTTAATTCTATTCTTCGCCCTTTCTGTTGAGCAATTCTTTGATCTTGTCCTTGTAGAAGTAGAGTCCTACCGTCACACCGATAATAATAACGGGTACCAGTACATATCCGATATATTTTCTCCATGCAGGCGGACTTACATTCACCGTTATCTCTACTTCGTTGTCCGTGATCCAGAATTCGGGCTCCATACTGTCGGTAACGTTAACAGTCAATCTTATATCGCCGTCGTTATCGGGAGTCCAATCGAACTTGATAAGTCTGTACTCACCGGCAGGTATGGTCTGCTCCATGGACTCGTTTTTCATGGTAGTATAGAATCTTGTTGTTACCGATTTTACACTTCCGTCCAATCTGAACACGACAATTATGTTTGTAGCGTTTGCAGTTCCGTAATTGGTCACATTGGTTATCACTTGAACCTTCTTTCCGGGAACAAGGTCTTCGGTTGAGAGTGTCACCTCGGTTATCTCAAGGTTAGGTGCGGGCCCGGGAGTAACTTCTACGTTGCGCGATATATTGTGATAATTACCTGCGTCATCCGTTACATTGAGTGATATCCTGTAGGTTCCGACCTCGTTGAAGGTGTAGTTCTCTATCAGTTTTTCAGATGAGCCGTAATCGGTACCGGTTATCCACCACCATACTTCCACTTCACCTTGGATATCGTCCAAACCAGGTGGGTCGTATGATAATGAAGCGTTCAACGTGAATTCCTGACCTCTTTGTAGTCTGAGCACCGTAATATTATCACTCTCGAGTCTCTCATCGTCATAGGTAACAGCGAATCTTGCTACAGGGTCTGTGGCATCTAGAACTGTGATGCTGATGGTCTCTACATTCCAGTTACCCAACCTGTCGGTAACGTTTACCGAAACTTCGTATGTACCGTACAGTTCGAAGGAGTGGGTGACGTTAACTCCCATAACATGTTCAGTACCATCGCTGAAGTTCCAAGTGTAATCTCGTATGTCGCTTACATCTGTGAAATTGTAGGCACTGAACTCCATCGGTTCCCTTTCGTTGACGGTTCTATTGTCAACTTCTATATCTCCGGTAGGTCCGCTTCCGTCGACTATGACCATAGTATGGTTGGTGACTTCCAATCCACCGGTATCGATAACGGTGACTTCAAGATTGAACTCGCCTTCGTCCTCGAATACATATACAATCTCAGGATCGTATTGTTCTATGTCGATACCGTCCAAGGTCCATGTATAGTTATCTCCCAATTCATCATACGGATTGACGAAATCGGCTACACAAGTGATATTGACGCCCTGTTTTACAATATATGTTTCGTTCTCGAGATATGAATGAACCCCTTCTTCGATGGTTAAGAACACCTCGCCCTCTTCGACCTCTCTTATGTCAAAGGTCAAATGAGACTTTCCTATACCCATACCGGGGTCGATAACAATGTTAGTATATCCCGAAACATCGACTCCCTGAGGTATGACCTCGTTATCGGATGAAACTCTCTTGTACCTCACAGGTTCTTCGGGTAGTACAAGGGTGTATTCATAATCTACAAGATTACCTTCCAATCGATCGTTGCAAACATACAGGTCCACTAACAATCCGTTTTCGTCCGATATATCTTCATCAGTGGAGTAGCTTAGGGTTGAACTAACCGTCATATCCATGGCTGTCGTTTGGGTTACATCACCGAGTAATTCATCCAGTTCTGAGAAATCAGTAGAATAGCTTTCAAGTGTGTAAGGTATGCCGTTGAGTTTGATAAGGTTCTGAGTTGAAGGTACGTTCGCTTCTCTGTATTCGAGCCAATCTTTGAACTCGTTTAACTCTGTCGAAGTAAGAACCATATCTCCATCACCTAGAGCCATATCTATTTGCATGGCAAGATTACCCAGATACCAATAATCAAGACCCATGATACGGCTGTTTGCGTGAAGAGTGCGGTGTCTCTCTACGTTGACATTATTCCATCCGTCAAATGATATCTCTGTGTTTATTTCCTCGTCTTCCAAGGAGTCAACGAACTTTCTACCCAATGGTACATTGTTTTCTTCAACTGTGATATCATCTATATACGGCATATGTCCTTGCGCACTCACAACCAGCAAATAATTGCCCGGCGTTGCGCCTATATAGAACCATGGGCTACCTTCCGGCATCGTATTCCTAATAATCTTATCATCGTCTTTGTTTATTAGGGTGATTTCCGAAGGATTTCTTACGGCTTTCTCTTTGCCTTCTTCAATAGTCCATATATATCCGCTTACTATTGGAGATTCCATTAGTGTTACATTTCTCGTTTCGTCTGAAGTTACATGGTAGTCGAAGGTAATATTTGGCGCATATCCTTCCGCTTCTATCCTGATATCGAATGTGCCATCATATGCGAGGATTTCGTAGTATGCTTTGGTAACATTATCTTCTTCTACCATTTCTACATAGGTATGAGAGTGATATAGATCACCGTCAGACAGAGTTACCACGGCACCCTCGACCGGTTCGCCATAACCATCACTCACGGTTCCGTTTAACTTAAAATCAAGATGTTTTACAGTTACCTCGATATTACGATAGACCGTTTCATCTTCGGTTACTTCGAAGATCTCTGTAAAATTTCTTTGATATCCTTTTCTTGAGTGAGATTGGGATGGCACGATGATCTCATAGAATCCCACATCCATATCGGAAAAGAGAAAATAGCCACCTTGTGTAGAGGCTGTTATCAATTCGTCTTGAGATAGTTCCTTAAGTTGAACCGTGAATCCATCAGGTATTATACTACCATCATGGGCATTGACCGTGCCCTCTATGTTTCCTTCAAGTCGTTCTTCCGCTCTTACGTCCCAGCTCAGCACCATTACACCCGACAGCATCAAAATAAGAGCTATCAAGCAGGTTACTGACTTACCTGTTGCTTTTGGTTTCATATGTGGTTCCTCCATGGAACATGATTCAATTTACTAAAGTTAGATTTGCGCCTGCCATGAGGGCCCACCTATAAATATTTTTGCAGAATCAAACACCCTTTTCAAAATAAAAAGTGTCATTTGTGATTTGTTTCGTATTATTTTTCGTGCATCTCACAAATTCCTGTTTCCCGTTTTGAATTTTTCTATTCGGGACATTTTCTAAAAAAATAGTAAACCTTATTTAGTGATAGAATCATATGGTAAAAAAAAGGAGATATAATAAATGCCCTCGATAAATTGTACACTGAATAGAAAATTTTTACAAGCGGAAGCAGAAAAACTACCCACTGACGCCCAAAGGGCCGGTGCGTTGTTTTTGAGCATAGATGTTGAACCAGGAAAGATAGAAGGCGGTAAGGGTGTAGTACCTAATGTGGTCCTTTTGATTGATTCCAGCGGTTCAATGATGTCTGAACAGAAACTCGAAATGGCAAAGGAAGCGGCCAAACAGTTCGTTGAAGGACTTGACGATGTAAGCAATGTGAGTGTGATATCCTTCTCCGAAGTCTGTAAGCTTGCATGTAGAGGCAAGGGAAAGAAAGAAGGAGCGGAAGAAAAAGGACTTCTCGACAATTTGCTAGATAGTGAAGTAGTTACTCCTGAAAAGAGTGAGATGCTTGAATGCATCGATCAGATCGAAGCGAAGGGAGGAACAGCACTTTTCACCGCACTCGAAAATGCCATGGACGAGATACTAGCCACCGATGTAGAACCGGAAAAGAGAATCGACCGAGTGATAGTTCTTTCCGACGGACAACCCACGGTAGGTCACAATCTAGTTGAAGATTTCAGAGATATCGCAGAATTGTATGCGGCGGAAAACATCTCTATCACATGCGGTGGTATCGGAGGAGATTACAGCGAAGATATTTTAATCGCTTTGGCCGAACACAGCCGTAAGGGTAAATGGCGTCATCTGAAAATGGCCTCCGATATAACAGAGCTTTTCAAATCCGAGGCTAAGCGGATAAAAGAAACCACTATGATAAAGCCAGATATTATAATTAATCCGATAAAGGGATTCGAACTTGGAGACATCTATCAAGCGGAACCTGAAGTTTCACATGTGGAGGATATCCGTATAATCGAAGGTAGCTATATCATACCTATAGGTGATCTAGTTGAAGGCGAAGAGCAAACTTATGTGGCTCAAATATTTTATCCCTCTAGACCTGAAGGATCCTTTAGAATTGCACAAGTATCTATCTCCGATAAACATTCTCAAGATGTTTTAGTCACCTATACTACGGACCCCGAAAAGTATAGTGAAGAGGACGATAGCAGTCCTAGACACCACTTCCTGACAGCCAAAGCAAGTTTGTTCGGTAGAGATGTTATCGATGGAGATTCCTCAAAGATGGATACGGTTATCAAGATGACATCAGAGGTGATATCCGATGGTGCAGACCAAGATTTAATCAATAGGGCCACACAGATAAAAGAAACCATCATGGAAAAAGACACTGTTATCCTTACCGACGAAGAGAAAAAAGCCAAGAAGGGTACACTGTCAACCACCGTGATCTTGGAGGATTGATAAAATGAAAATATGTTCAATATGCGGAAAAGAATACGATGACGATGAGAAAAGTTACTGCGATATTTGTGGAATTAAACTAGATGTCGCAGAAGCGGAAGAGCATGAAGAAACACCTGTAGAACAGGAAGAAGAGCCCGAAGTAGAAGAAACACCTTTGGAAGAACCTTCGGACATCCCCTCTGAAGAAGACCTTCGTTGCCCGGTTTGCGGTACAAAAAATCCGGGTACAGCAAAATTCTGTATGAGTTGTGCTGCAGAACTATCCGGTGAAGATGCGGTCGAAGAGGCAGTGGATGAGCCTGTTGAAGTGGAAAAAGACCTGTTGCTTATGTTACCAGGAGGAAAAGAAATTGAATTCACCGGTGATAAATTAGTGATAGGAAGAGAGGATTTCCAAGGTGCTATACCCGAGGATAAACTTAAATTCCTTACTCGCAGGGGCAATCCCGACAAACCCGACGTTTATCACTTTTGTATAACTAAAGAAGGTGGAGATTTCTTCGTGTTAGATGAAAATAGCTCCAACAACACCTACTTGGGCGAAGTTAAGATACAAGGACAAGGTCAGATGCCATTACAAGATGGCGATGAGATCAAACCTGCAGGCGAAATAACGATAGGCGTAAGAATAAAGTAAAAGACTCATATAAAGAATATCGGCAACTATAGCCACCCAACAACCAGTGATAGATATGAAGTTAAAAGAAGGAATGAAGGTAACTGGAAAACGTGGTAACTACATCGCCATAAAGAATAAGATAGGAGAAGGTGGCTTCGGTTCTGTATTTTTTGCGGAGTACGGTAATGAAAGTCCATGCGTTGTTAAGTCCGCAAACATATGGGATCATACGGGTGCGGTCAGTACATACAAAGATATAATCGAAAAAAAGTTGAAGATAGAGAGAGAAATTCTCGATCGTGTTGGTGAACATCCACAGATACCGACTTTGATAGATTATGACGACCACTGCTCACCACCATATATTGCAACCAGTTTTATTCAGGGTAAAACCTTTTACGAAAGAATGGAAGTGGGTCCTAATAAATACACACCATTAACCGAGGACCAGGCAAAGACATACATAATTAAACTTATAGATGTAATAGAATATCTACACAACTTGAGCAAACCGGTAGTCCATAGAGACATTAAACCAGCCAATATCATCACCCATGCCAATAAACTGTCTCTAATAGATTTTGGAAGCAGCGTTGCCGAGTGGGAAGGGCTGGATATTACAGGTAAAACAAGGATTTTCACTATCGGATATGGTGCACCTGAACAAGAGAAAGGCAGAAGCGCTGTAGACATAAGAACTGATGTTTACGGCGTAGGCACTACTTTGTTCTTTCTTCTTACTGGCAAAGACCTGAGGTACAACGACGAATGTTATTACGCACCTTATGAACTGAGACCGCCTTCTATGTTCAATTCTAGTATAAGTAAGGAAATGAATGACATAGTTTTAAAAGCAACAGAGATATTTCCGGAGGATCGTTTTCAATCGGTCACCGAGATGAAGAATGCAATTAAGGGTGAAAAGTTGATAGGCCCCCAGAAGACTACCCTTCAATTGGGCGGCGTAGGTTATTCAATCGATATAAGACCCGGGCAATACATGCTGATAGGCCGTGAGGAGGGGTTAAAAGGTGCAAAAAAGACAAAGGATCTGTCTATCTCGAGTAAGTATGTGTCAGATATTCATGTAAGGTTGGAAAGGGATCGTTTCGGATATTGGGTGAAGGATATGTACAGCAAGAACGGAACAGCTATATATATGCATGAAGAAGGAATCTGGAAACAGCTTGAAAGAGGTCAACGTTGGAGGATTTATAATGGAGACAAGATATCTCTAGGATATGATAAAAAAAGAGGTCCTTGCATCGAATTACTCTTCAGAAACCCTGAAGTAACATAGGGGATATAAAGATGGAAGTAGGAGCAATAACGGACACCGGTCTAAGAAAGGCGATTAACGAAGATTCTTATGAAGCATGGTTCACCACCATCGAAGGAACAGAGAGAGGTTTTTTTGCTGTTGCCGACGGAGTAGGTGGTGAGGATAAAGGAGAAGTTGCTAGTAAAGAGTCCCTTGCAATTATTTTCCAAAACATTTATCCGCTTCTCTCAAAGACAACGAAACCTGCAGAAGACGAACTAAAAGAATTGATCGAAGATTCTGTTAAAGAGGCTAATAACCAAATAATATCAATGTGGGAAGAGAGTGGACTAGGAAAGATGGCTACAACCCTAACCATGGGCGTTATGATGGGAGAATTTTTCACTATTGCAAATGTCGGAGATAGTAGGACGTACATCTACAGAAACAATAAGCTTCATAGGTTAACAAAAGATCATTCACTGATAGAACATCTAGTGGAGAAAGGTAAACTTACAGAGGAGGATATAGAGGTACCTCGAAGCGAGCGTGCAAAAATGCACGAAAATATCGTCACCCGAGCGATAGGTGATAAGAGATCAGTCGAGGTGGATTTATACACTACTTACTTATTGAAAGGAGACCAAATACTACTATGCTGCGACGGACTTACCGACCTTGTAACTAGAGAGAAGATAATAGAAATAATCGATTCTTCACCCTCGGCAAAGGAATGCTGTATTAATCTGGTCAAGGCCGCAAATGACGAAGGTGGTAAAGATAATATCACTGTGGTTATGGTTCGACCGGAAAATCTACCTTCTAAAGAAGAGATTTTAAAAAGAGATACTGTAATGAAGATATAGTGTTATTAAAAAAAAATGAAAAAAACTCCACAAAATCGAAGATCTTCTTTGCTTTTTCATTAAAAAAAATGAAAAAAAGAAAGGGGTTTTATTCTCTTCACTAATGAGAGAGGGATATTAGATATTTGCTCAGTCTTCGCCCCAAATCTCCGTACCACCGCTCAAGTCGTGTTCACAGTTAGCACAGAAATCTGCGTCCGGTTCGTTTTTCGTTCCACAGTTAGGGCATCTAATGTGTTCTTCTTCCTCTTCCGGCTCATCTTCGTCTTCTTCAAGATCTTCGTCTTCTTCGACGTCTTCAAATCCTTCTTCGAAGGCAAAGCCGCAGATCCAACATTCCGTCGAGTCTGCAGGATTCATTTCTCCACATTCTGGGCATGGAATTTCGTCCAGTTCCTCTTGTACTGGTACCTCTCCGAACTCGTATTCCTCTTCCACTACTTCTTCCTCTTCATCTTCGAAGTAATCTGTGTCGCCTTTAGCGGGTTGTTCTATCTTTTCCCTGTATCTATTTACTTCTCTCATCCAGAGGAAGATCAGTACTATACCGATGATGGTAACTATAGTTCCGCTACCACCGAGCATCTGATCATATGGTCCGTATACTTCAGGAGCATAACCTTCAAGACCCAAAGGATTCCATTCGAGTTGATTATGCAACCAAGACATCAGACCCATACCAAGGGATCCAAAAAGGACTAAAAAGATGCCGAAGTAGAGTTTGAATTTTCCCGGAGCTTCTTCATCCCAGAAGTCACCCCAATCGTCTTCATCTTCTAACGGTTCATCTTCTTCGATGAATTCTTCGTCATCCTCTTCTTCTTCCCATAACTCTGATTCCTCTTCGAACTTTTGACCGCATTCGGTACATTCCAATGCGTCCGATGGGACTATAGATCCACAGGTGGGACATTCAGCAGCATCGAATTCTTCTTCAAACTCTTCCGTGGCCATGATATCAACTTTGTTACCTAAATACCCAAGAGGTATTTAATACTTTTTATGTATAAATTATCCTTATAATATCATTATCTTCGGTACGATTTTACTCAATTTATCGCGATTTTCAGCGGGGCATGAAACCATGAGCCCCCAACGTTGTGTCAGACGTTTTTGGAGTGCAAGTGCAATGGGGCTGAACCGTGAAAGGTCGTAGAGGCGGTTGTTGTCAAGTATCTTTACTCCCGTCTGATTCAATCTAGGTTCGGATAGCTTGAGTTCGTTGTGAGGTACATCGACGATAACATGTTCCGGCGGAACATGAGCCTGAAAGGCTATTTCCTTTTCCAGTTTCTGTATCTCACTCAATTTACCGAACTTTTCATGATCTATTCCCTTCGCGTTAACCATCTCCTCCGGCTCCAGAGAAAAGCATCTTTTGTACAATCGCCTGTACTTCAGCCTTTCAACTATTTCTTTCGGGAAGCCCCCTCGTTCATTCAAGTAAGAAAGTAGTTCCCAATCGGTCATCGAAAAAATCTTTTTTATATCTTCGTCCAGTGAATCAACCGCTTTGGCGAGCATCAGCTCGGCTATTCGTGCGGTCTTGTGCAGGTAAACCGACGAAAACATGAGTCCCCTAGCTACCAGCATACCTTCCACTGCCGGTATGCCTCCCTTTGTAACAACCATATTCCCGTTGTATATCTCTATGGTCTGCAGCAATCTTTCGAGGTCTATAACACCGTGTAGCGCGCCCGTATTGTGAGAATCCCTTAACAAATAATCCAGTTGGTCCACGTCCAAGGGCCCGTGTATCATCTGGTACAGGTATATTTCGTTCCCGAAATATTTTTGGTTATCATGTACGCTAAAGTCGTCGAAAGTTATCGTATCATCACCGCCCTTCACCAGGTCCGCCACCATCTCAGGTGATATACCGTGCTCTTCCAGTATCTCCGGTATCAGGGGGGTGTCCCTTTCCTCGATGGCTCTTTTACCGGTAATGAACTCCTTTGTTACGTCCATGTGGTCCATTCCTGTCGAATGTTCGAGGATGGTTTCTAGGGTGTGGCTGAAGGGGGCATGCCCGATGTCATGAAGAAGTGCTGCCGACATCACCAGGTTCATCTCCCCGTCCTTCAGGTCAAGGTTGGTAGCCATCTTCTGCGCTACCCTGTATGCGCCTATGGAGTGTTCCAGTCGTGTGTGATTGGCTCCCGGGAAAACGAGTTTTGTTAAGCCCAGCTGCATAATGTTGTGCAAGCGCTGCACCTCGGGACATTCCAGAAGCTCCAGAAAGGGGCCCTGGAATTTTACGCTGCCGTGTATCGTATCATGGATGGTCTTGTATCTCATTGAAGTTACGAAAAGGATGATAGGTATTTAAGCATCCCGCAGGAAAAGTTCTATAGACCTTGTGCCGTTACGAGTAGATGTGTTCAAGAGAGCAGACGACCTACTCGAACGCAAGAAAAGGTTGTTCGATGAGAAGGAATTACACGTAATATCATTTCGATGGAAGGGTTTCACGCCCGTATTGGAAGCCTTTGAGGACGGTAATATATCCGAAATAGACCTTGGAATACTGGATCTCAATGTTTCCAAGGAGAAGACATGTGTGGGCAGCTTCGAAGAAGGTTACACACCATGTCCCGAGAATAGAGTGGTATCCGTTTTCAACCAGTGCCAGGAATGCGCCTCATCATGGATACCGAAGCTTGAATGTATCTTCGAACCTTCCGGATGCGAAGGATGTCCCGGCGGATTTTGCCAGGACGAACATACGGTTTATTTGGCCTTCCACGACAGATACCCCAAGATAGGGATGACCCGTAAAGAGCGTATCAAGCAGCGTATGATAGAACAGGGGGCTGACGCTTATACACTTCTAGCAACATTGGAGAACAGACCGGAGGCCAGGGAAGAAGAACGCAGTCTAAGCAAACGACTTGGGATCTCTCAGAGGAGCAACAGTAAAAAAATACTTCAAAGGATGTCCAGAAAGCTCGACCGTTCCGGAATTGTTACCGCATACGAGGGTGTGAAGAACAGGGCCCCCGTAGGTGAGCTCAAGTTCCTGAGCAAATATCCGTTATCGGAACCCCTCCGGGGAGTTCCCAGGTTAAGACCGACGGCGGGGATACACAGAGGCGTTATGGTGGGTATAAAAGGTAAATACCTGATATACGACAGTAGTGGTTTGCAGGCGCTCGACCTGTCTGACTTACCCGGGAGAAGAATGAAGGTAAGGTATTGAACTATACCGATTCGAGTATGCCCTTGGCGACAAGCAGCCCCGTGGCGGCGGCGTTTACTATATCGTGTGAAAGCCCCGCGCCGTCACCTGCGGCATGAAGATTTTTTACGGATGTTTCCATGTTCTTGTCCACCTTTAAACGCTTGGCATAGAATTTTATCTCCGGCCCGTACAGCAGAGTGCTGTTGGAATCCACACCGGGTATGATCTTGGCAAGTTTATCCAGTCCCTCCGTGATGTTCACCACGGTACGATGGGGAAGTGCCATAGATATATCCCCGGGGGTTACCTCTTTTAGTGTGGGCTGGACGGGATTACGGTCCAAACGCTCCCTCGTAGACCTCCTACCGCTTCTGATATCACCCATCCTTTGAACGATGGGGATACCGCCTCCGATGGTGGTGGCCAGTTGGGCGATGGCCCTGCCGTATTTAGTGGTATCCTCCAAGGGTTCGGTCAGATGTGTTCTTACCAGCAGGGCGAAGTTTGTGTTCTCCGTCTGTATGTCCGTTCGGGAATGCCCGTTCACGCCGATGAAGCCATGGTACGACTCCTTTACCACAAAACCCTGGTGGTTGGTACAGAACGTACGAATAAAATCATCGTAACTTTTAGTGTACAGGTGGAATTTAGGGTCCCTGTTCACCTCGATAACCGGGTCCATTATTATGCTGGGTACCTCCACCCTTACTCCGATGTCAATGGGTGCGAACTCCGCCTTCAAGTCGCTCCCTGCGATAATGCGTTGGACCCAGTCCGTCCCCACCCTTCCCGGTGCTATCAAGGTTCTGTTCGCTTTCAAACTCTTGTTACCTGCGAGCTTAACACCGACACAATGGCGGTCCTCAACCAGTAAATCCCTTACCTCTGTATTAACGAGAAATTTAACACCCTTTGATACCAGGGTATCCTTCAATGCCTTGATGAGTACCGGTGCACGGTCCGAGCCTATGTGGGCCTGGACGATGGGGTAGAATCTGGCACCCACTGAGGCGGCTCTCCTCTTTAGTTGTTCTTCCTTTGCACCGTCACTTTTCTGCGGCGGGGGCATACCGTGCTGTGAGAGTATCTCCGATACCTGGTTGACCAGGTTCCAGGCGTCTTCGTCGTTACCGGTATAATCCGTAAGGTTACCCCCTATGTCCGGTCTCAGGTTGACCGTGCCGTCGGAGAAGGCTCCCGCACCGCCCACTCCGCTCATTATGTCATGTTCGTTACGTTCCTCTATGTCCCGGCCCTTATCTATCACGAGCACACCGACACCCTTCGAACTCAGCTCGTGAGCTGCGAACAGCCCCGCCGGGCCCGCCCCTACTATTATCACTTCGTATTCCATACACGCCAACTCCGAAATCCATTATGATTAGTCGCGGAGCGTAATTAACCTTTTCCCCAAACCACGGGCCAACCGTTTTCCCGCATGGGCTATCTTACCGCTCAGATCTCCCTTTTCAAAGGGATTTATGGTGAGTTCCAGGGTATCCACGTTCTCCCTGTACGACCACGTACCCGCGACACGGCCGTTACAAAGGATGGTAGGTGAGATCCAGCCCGCCTGCCTGTAAACTTTTTTGTAATGTTCGTGGTCGATAATCAGACTTTTGTCCTTGTGGGCGAGAAGGTAAGTATCGAAATATGGTAACAATGAGCTAAAATCGGTTTCTGAGCTCTCTAAGAATTGCAGGTCATCTTCCAGTACCCACATCATGCGTTCTCCCACCTCGACCTGAGCCAGGTGCCCTCGGATATCGTCCATAAGTTCTTTTGCCGTTGATACCTTCAAACCGGACCAGTAGGCAAAATCATGGTGTGTCGCCGGGCCGTGTGCTCTCATGTACTTAATTAACAGTTCTTCAACGGCATCTTCGATGGTATCATTCATGTTGTGGATCCATTCATCGGTCCTGACGAAGGTTACGTTGGCACCCCTGGGCGGACCGAAGCAGATGGAACCGTTGTAACACCCCAGACGGAGAAAGACGCCCCATGAATGCTTGATCCATTCTCCGGTTCCGCCGAAGCGAGCGGATACTTCCCGGGCGATCTCTTCCTTGGTCAACGGCTCGTTACCCAGTACATCGACAACCTCTTCCAGCATCAGATCTATCTTACGGTTCGACAGTCCCTTTTTTATCAGATACTTGCGGCTGTTATCCGAGAGTTTCTCTCCAAAGGTATTTGTGTATAATTGTATATCCTCGGAAGGTATCAGATGCAGAGTCCCCCGCATGCACCAGGTTTTTACCAGGGTTCTGTCTTCCCACAACGCCCTTTCGATATCCTTAATAGTGACACCCTCGGTACGTACTAGTATGGATATCATCGCGGCTTTGAGTACCTGGGATTGTACGCCGCATACGTCCCTCACTGTCTCCACTATCCCTTTTGATGGCTCAGTGATGTGATTCCTCCTGCAACGGAATCGAAGTACGGTTTCCGGTTTTAGGCTGTGCATGTACATCTTACAGGATACCACTATAAATCTTTTAACGAGGTTTAAGAAAGCCAAAGATTTATGAATGTCCACCGTATGCACATACTCCATGAAGAGAGCCTTCATACTCACCGATGGTTACCTGGACAGATCGACCGCGAAAACTTCCCACGGACTTTTAAGGTACAGTAAGAGATACGAAATAGTCGGTGTCATCGACTCCAAGTTCGCCGGACTCGGAACGGACGAAGTGGTTCCGCACTGTAAATCACTACCCATTTTTACGAGTGTCAGGGAAGCCCTTGGATACACCGGTGCCGATATACTCATAGTGGGTGTTGCAACGATAGGCGGATTTTTACCTGACAACTTCAGGGCTCATGTTATCACTGCTATCGAGAGTGGTTTGGACATCATCTCGGGATTGCATTATTTTCTCAGCAATGATGAGGAGTTATCCGCCCTTGCCCAGGAACACGGTGTCACCCTTACCGATATAAGGAAGTCACCGCCACTACACGAACTTCACTACTTTAGCGATCGCAGGGAAGAGATAGGTGCAAAGGTTATACCCTTCATGGGCACCGACAGCTCCATCGGTAAACGTACCATACTGATCGCTGTACATGAAGAACTACGGAAACATATCGAGGTGCAATGGGTGGCTACCGGGCAGACCGGGTTGCTCCAGGGCACAAAGTACGGCCTCCCGTTGGACTCCACCATACCCGACTACATGGTGGGTGAACTCGAGTATCAGATATGGCGTGCATGGGAGGACCACCATCCGGATGTAATACTGGTCGAAGGGCAGGGAAGCATATCGCACCCGGCCTACGTGTGCGGCTCCAGGGCGGTATTGGCTGCCAGTCAACCCGACGCCGTGATATTACAGCACTCTCCTTCACGAATATACAGGCACTACCGGGCTGACGAGATAAAATTGCCCATGCCCGACCCCCATGACGAGATCAAGATGATAGAGATGTTCTCGGGCAGCCCCACCATAGCCCTGGGCATCAACCCGGAGAAGATGGGCGAGGATGAATTGGCCGGATGGGTGGAAAGGTACGAGCGTGAGCTGGGGATACCTACCGCCGACGGTCTGAAGAAACCGGGGAAGCTAGCGGATGCCATAAGGCTGCTGCTGTAAGGTAATGAACAGTTTGGAAGGCACTTCGTACCGGTTATTCCATTTGGAAGACTGAAAATTTACGGTGGAAGCCATCCCTTGTACTCGACCTTATTACCGCCATCAGCCTCATCTGATATTGCTTCTTCAGGCTTTTCGGGTGAAGGTACCTCGTCCAGCGGTTCCGTAGTTGTTGTTTCTTTTTTACCTCTAAATAAGATGATTGTTAGTACCGCTGTGGATACAATCACAATTATTGCTATGACTATTATCCACCAGTAGTCAGGCAGGAAACCGGTTGGATCATCACTATCAACAGTCAGTTCTGCACTGACCTCCACAGATACATCACTTTCTCCTATATCATTCACTGCAATTACATGGTAGTAATACCTAGTACCATCCGCAACGCTGGGATCTGTGTATTCTGTGGTTTCACCGTTCACTGTACCACATAAAGATAGTGTGCCGCTGGTGTTACCTCTGTAGATCCTGTACTGTATTATCTCGTAACCGCCCGTGTTTGCCGGGGGATTCCAGCTGAGGTGTATGATACGATCTATCGGTGAAGCTATCACGTCCCTTGGGCTGGAAGGTATGCTTCCGGGAGTATTGCCAACTTCGTTGGATGGCGTACTTTCACCTATCTCGTTAACCGTTCTTACATGGTAGTAATAGGTAATACCGTTGGTCAAACCCGCGTCGGTATAAACCGTGTTTTCACCGGTAACGGTACCGGATAGGGACAGCAGGTCTGGGGTAGCACCGCGATATATCCTGTACTGTGTTATCTCACAGCCACCGGTATTCGCCGGTTGATTCCAGGTTAGATGTATGGTTCCGTCGGAAGGACTAGTTTCCAGATTCAGGGGTGGTGAAGTTATTCCCTTCGGAATAGCGTTGACTTCATGGGACGGAATACTTTCACCCGCATCGTTAACCGCTCTAATATGATAATAATACACGATTCCGCTTACCAGGTTCGTATCGGTATAAGAATTTGTGCCGAAATCAGCGATGGAATGGAAAGAAAGTGAGCCGCTGGTGGTACCGCGGTATATCCTGTAATGTATTATCCCTGAGCCACCGTCACTATTGGGAATATCCCAGTTTACGGTTATTTCACCGGTACCGGGAACCGCAACAGGATTACGAGGTGCCGAGGGAACGACCATGGGTACTGAACTGATAATTTCTGACAGTGCACCTTCTCCGTCATGAACAAACGAGCTTATTTGATAGAAATAGGTAACACCGTTGGTCAACCCCGTATCGGTGTATGTCGTTGTCTGGCTGTTCACCGTATCGTGTAAAGTTAATTCATCCTGGTTCGTCCCCCGGTATATCCGGTATCCCAGTATATCCGAGCCACCATCACTGTATGGGGGATTCCATTCAAGGTATATTTCTCTGTCACCAGAAGAGGCCACGAAGTCTCTGGGTGTGGAAGGAAGACTTCGTGGTGTTGCGTCCACCATATCGGATAAAACTCCTTCTCCAGCCTGGTTAGCCGCTGATATTCTGTAATAATATGTGACACCGTTGTCGAGCCACTCATGTATATAGTATGTAGGATCCTCAGCATCACGTATTATCTCGTTATCAAGCAAGTTCGTACTTGTGCCCCAGTATATTCTGTACTCCGTTATATCCAAACCGCCGTTGTCGACAGGCGATTCCCAGCTGAGGTTTACCTGTCCATCGGATGCCGATGCGGTGAAATTTTGCGGGACAGATGGCACCGTTCGGGGTGTTGTGTAAACCTCTTCGGATTCTCCGCTTTCGCCCACGGAGTTCACAGCACTGACACTATAGTAATATGTTACACCATTGGTCAAACCCGTATCGGTGTATGTAGTAGTATCGCTGTCCACTTCATCGTGCAGGGAGAGCTGTCCGCTCTCGGTTCCCCGATATATACAGTAGTTGGTTAGCGGGGAACCTCCGTCTTCCACAGGGGGGTTCCACACCAGGGCTACCTGTTCGTTAGCCGCCTCAGCCTCTAGATCGATTGGTGCCGTGGGAATGGTTGCGATGGTAAATAACCCACTTGTATTGTAACCGCTTCTGTTGTTGTCATCGTGAACTATCACCCTGATAATCGCTTCGTTAGTACTCACTTCAGGCAGTGACCACATAAAGCCGCCTGTATCATCGGTTTCGTTCACTATGTTTGTCCAAGTTTCTCCCGAGTCGTTGCTGAACTGAATGTATATGTTGTTTATATTTCCGTAACCCTTGGTGGTGGTCCAGACTATCTCTTCCTCCGTACCAACTTTCCATGCCTCGCCTCCCGTCGGTTTAACGAGTGTTACCCTGGGCGCGGCCACCAGCCATCCGTTGGGTTCTAACCAGGGATAATTGTCTAGAACCTCATATCCACCAATTGATCCTAGCACCCTCGGCTCGTCGGTTATCCCGTCGCTTCCGTGCATGTCCTGCCCGGGACCGCAGTGCTCATCCGGTCCGGACCAGTCGGAATAGTAGTTACCGCCGTCGGGGTAGCCGTTGTCCCATTCTCCGGCCTCATCAAAATACACCTGGATATTGTTGTCGATTATGTTGTTATGGTATATCTTATGACCGGTTCCCGTGTTCAGGTACAATCCATGATTACCATTAGCTCTTACTGTATTGTTTATTATTTCGATACCGGAGTAACATCTGTAGGTTAGTATTCCATTACCACTGTTATACTCGACGATATTGTCAAGTATCTTGTTAGACGTACTGTAATCCTCCAGATATATCCCCTCCGAGTTGTAGGTTACCATATTTCCGGAGATTATGTTATTTCTCGAGGAATAAAAAATTATTGCGTATGAATTGAGAGACAAATTATTACCATGTATGATATTGTTGTTTGAACCGCTAAAATAGATGCCCATGTTATTAATTTCACATGTGTTGTTGGCGAACAGATTATTTTCAGACGAACCAAAATATATGGCCATATGGTTATCGAACACGTCATTACCTATTATGACGTTGTTGTTAGAACTGTGGATGTAGATTCCATAGCTGGAATCATAATCATTCTTTGATATCGAATTATTTTGGACCAAATTATCATTGGAGTTACGATATATATAAATACCACTAACCCGGCTCAGTTCCACCGTGTTTTCCAGTATCGTGTTCTTGCTCGATTCATCGAGCCTTATTCCCCTACCGTTATTGTAAAGCGTGCAATTCTCGATGACACCGTGATGAACCATGTTGAACTGGATACCGTCATTGTATTCTGACCATCCATCCTGGATCCTGGTATTCCGTATTATAAAGTGCACTGTCGTGTATTGTATATGTATCCCGTGGACGGAGGTGGCACTTATATTGTAACCCTCGATGATGTACGGATCTCCTTCAGTACCATCACCGGGCCACCCTTCGCAGCTGCCTGTGTAGCAAAATCAGCATCGCCATTTATGCTGATGGGTGCGTGAGGTGTGTAATCCCTAGTGGACACATCATGTAAATTATTTACACCATTCGTTTCCGTAACATATGAACCCTCTACAGAGGTCAATATACCACTCAGTGCGCTTATGACCAATAAGGCCACATATCCCAGTACTACTATCCTTTCACCATTCATTATTTAATCACCATTGTGACTCATTACCACCATCGGAAATAATGTAACTATTTAAGTTTTTTCGATAACACGCCACGCTAATATTAGTAAAATAAATATATCTTAAATGCCTACTATGTTCCCGGTGGTTCCATGGAAAAAACCAGGCAATGTAAGAAATGTGGTGAACCAGGATATAGGATATTGTGAGAGCTGCGGCGCCAAGGTAACTTGAGAGTTGTTGGACAGATCCGACCGCTACCATTGACCCTGTATACTACGAACATTACCACGTATGACCGTACGGTATAAACCCGATTTTCAAAGCTTTGGTTGACTATAAAACAATATACTACCTGTATCATCCTGCCAAAGAACGATCATGTACAAGATAGCTATCTCGGTCTTCCCCGAAGTCGAGGAGTTGGATTTTGTAGGTCCTTTCGAAACCTTTGTGTCCGTCGAGGATTTTCATCCCGGTTCCGTGGAAGTTAAAATAGTTGCAAGAACTTCGGACCCCGTAAAAGGATACAACGGGCTGCGGGTCCTGCCCGACGCTACTTTTCCGAAGATACGAGGTATGATGTCCTGATAGTTCCCGGAGGTCAGGGTAGACGCCGTGCAATGTACGATAGTGAACTTCAGGAATTCGTTAGATACCAGATGGAAAAACTCACATACCTATGCTCCGTTTGTACCGGTGCCTTTATCCTGGCCGAAACCGGTTTGCTTAAAGGATTGAAAGCTACTACACACCATACCGCAATGAACGGGTTACGGGAATCCTATGGTAATACGGACGTGGTGATGGAAAGGGTGGTGAAAAATCGTACTCGACCGAAGATATGGCTGGCCGCAGGTGTAACCTCCGGAATAGACCTTTCCCTAGAGATAATCGGCGAGCTCTTCGACCATGAAACAAAGTCAAATGTAGCCCGACTAATCGAATATCCTTCTTACGAGTGGTAGGATGACAAAAGAATCTAAACATCCGAACTTTCAATCACCGCACCGCGATTTTGCGGCTCTGCGATCCATACGTTTGCATCGATCCCTCTTGTATCTAACCAGTCCATTATACGCTCCTTAACCCCTTCGGCCTTCTCTTTATCCGTAAGACCATAGGCGGTTGGTCCCCATGAACTCTGCCCGGCACCGTAGGTCATATCTTTTAACGCTTCAATCACCTCAGCGATAGCCGGATGGAACACACCACCCTGGTAGGGCGAAAATGATTCACCCACAAGACGCTGGATATCGGATAGATGTCGACCGAATTCTTCTATGTTCCCTGTTCTGAGTGCGGGTAAAATACCCATAACCACATGATGTGAGATGCCTCTCGGTATTTTGATATCAACCTTCATCTCCTTTAATATCGGTCTTTCTTCGATCTCGTCATAGCCCTTTATCTCCTTGGGCCGAACGATAACGAACCTCCAATTTTCAGGTACCTCTATCCGAAACGTCAGCGGAGGGATCTCTTCCGGATGCGCTTTACCGCCTTCGAGTATGAATCCTCCATGCTTAAATCCGTAAGTTCCTATCGCCGAGTGTCTGCTTCTACCCACTATATCTGCCAATTCCTTAAGCCCTACTTCGTACCCCTCTGATTTTAGTATTCCCATGCTTACTCCCAGATGCAATTGGGTAGTTGAACCCAAACCGATGTGTCTCGGTACTTGTCTCAATACCTTTACACGATATCCGTGTTCGAAAGTGTAACTTCGTGAAAGTTTTTTGTACACCCGATTTACCTCTTTGACCACATCATCATCGCCTTCTACCTGTAGCCCTTCCTCAACTCTCGATATCTCTATGCGGAAACCGCCCTTTATCATAACACCTAACGCACCGTATTCTCTGGGAAACTCCCGGCTCAGATCGATAATACCGAAGTGCAATCTCGACGACGTTTCGATGATCATCGAGCGGCCTCCAGGTCCATACGGTATCTCTCTATCTTCTCTCTCGACATACGTATTCCGAGTCCTTTTTCTTCCGTTAACCACAACCTGCCTTCCCTGAACTCCAGCCCGGTTGAAACCGAATCCGATAGCATGAAGTGACTGTCAAGGTCAGCATACCGAATATTATCGCTTGAAAGACACACATGGACACCTGCGGCTATGGCCAGCATATCTTCGCCCATGCAGCCCACCATAGCTCCCACACCATAGGCGTCGATAACTTCCGCGATCTTCATACCGCCGGTGATTCCACCGCACTTCATCAGCTTTATGTTGACCATATCTGCGAGTTCTTCGGTAATTATCCTCTCCGCCATCGAATGGTCCTTGACCGCCTCGTCCGCCATGATGGGTATGTCACTCTCCGAAGTCACATGTTTCAGTCCGGTAAGATCATCTTCCTTCACCGGCTGCTCGATGAATTCGATATCGAATTCCACAAGCTTGTTACACAGAGTTAAAGCTTCCTGAACACTATAACCCTGGTTTGCATCCACCCAAAGAGGTATATCCGGTCCTACGGTCTCCCTGACAGCTTCAACTCGCCGGATGTCCTCCATAAGCTCGAGACCGATCTTTATCTTCAAGGCCTTGAAGCCCTGTTCCATGTAATCCCTGGCATGTTCGATGGTCTCTTCATAAGACATTATCCCGATGGTTCTATCCGTGAGAACACTTCCACTTCGCCCTCCGAGAAGTTGGTAAACACTTTTATCTTCTTCTTTACCCCGCATATCCCATAGAGCCATGTCCAGGGCGGCTAAAGCCGAGGGGTCCTTCGGGTAGGATGCGTATAGTTCTTCCCAGATATTTTCGACCTCAAGATCCTTATCAGTCAAGTGCGTTTGCATCATCGTGAGAGCGCTCAGCATCGACTCCGTGGTCTCCTTTGTCACGCTGTTGGGTGCACCGTTTCCCCATCCTTCGTGTACACCGCTTTTCACATCGACTAACACGTTCTCCGATGTTAGTTCAGAACCTGTAGCGATCCGGAAAACCTCGTTTCGATCAATTGCTATTGGTATTATCTCGATTCTATCTATTTTCATTTAAATACACCTCTTTATAGTAACTGCATATATCCGTTAACGGACAAGCATCGCATTTTGGGTTTATGGGTCGACATATTTTCTTACCGAACTCCACCATCAACCGGTTTATCTCGATCCAGTATTTTTTGGGTATCTTATCTACCAGTACCTTCTCGGTATCGTCCGGATGTTTCGTATCGGCAATACCCAGACGGTTACTGATACGATGTACATGTGTATCCACCGGTACGGCGGGAATATTAAAGCCGTAAACCAGAACACAGTTTGCGGTTTTTCTGCCTACACCAGGTAAGGAGAGTAGCTCGTCGATATCATCGGGCACCTCAGAATCATACTTTTCCTCGATTATCCTAGCGACTTCTCGTACCCTCTCCGACTTGACGTTGAAAAAACCCGCAGGTCGTATCAATTCCTTAACTACTTCGATTGGCGCTTCAGCCAGCTTTGCCGGTGTGTGGTATTTTTTGAACAGAGCTTCCGAAGCAACATGTGTATTCGCATCTTTAGTACGTTGGGAAAGGATTGTTGAAATAAGTACTTGAAAAGGAGAACGTCTAGGCAGTTCGCTGCTCTTAGGATTTTTACCGGGAAATGCACCTACTCCGATCACCTGTCTCAATCGTTGAATCATCATATCGTAGTCCGTATCATCCATCTATATCACCATCTTCCTCCTTATATCACCGAGAAGATATATCGAACCTGTCACCAATATAAGATCTCCATCCTGCCACTGTGCTTTTGCGGCATCTAGAGCGTCTATTCCATGGGTGAACGCACTGGCGGGACAGTGCTTCAAGAGTTCTCCGGCCAATACTTTACTATCCAGTTTCCTTTCGCTTACGGGCTCTGCGGTAAAAGCCATGTCGCTAACTGGACCTATGGTACTAACCATACTACGATAATCCTTATCTTCCAGGACACCCATAACCACTAACAATCTTTTATGGTCAACGTTTTTAAGCCCTTCCACAAGTGCTTCGGTACCGGGTAGATTGTGTGCGGAATCGAACATTATACGCGGCTTTCTGTCGATCAATTCCATCCTGCCGTTTAAAACCGTACCTTCAAGGGCGGATATCATATGTTTATCACTTATATCGTAACCCCTTTGATCTATAACCTCCGCAAGGCCGATGGTAACCAATGCGTTCTCCGCCTGCCATTCCGCTATCCCAGGCACTCTGAATTCGCCGTATTCCGGCATCTTCAACCTTAAAGGCTCTTTGAGTATCTCGTATTCACGTTCCAGTGCATGATGGAAGTCCGCTCCCCTCTCGACACATACACTCCTGAGATAAGCACATATATCCTCCTCCTTTACACCGGTAACAAAATGATTGCCGTTACGTATTATACCGGCTTTTTCGAATGCTATATCATTTTTCGTATTCCCCAGATACTTCATATGGTCGTAACCGATGGTGGTAACCGCCGAGGCGAAATGGTCGGAAACATTGGTAGCATCAAGCCTACCTCCCATACCAACCTCTAATACTGCAATATCCACATTTTTACGTGAGTAATACAGGTACGCCATAGTGGTCAATACCTCGAAGAAACTCGGCCTTTGCTCCGGCCTGTGGCGTTCTATCTCTCCCAGAACTGGTTTTACCTCATCTATTAGCTTCCATAAATCCCTCTCACTGATGTTCTTGCCGTCTACGCTTATCCTTTCCTCAAAATGTTCAAGATGAGGCGATATGAACTTACCTGTTCTGTAGCCGCTTTCAGATAAAATATTGCTGAGCATGGTGGTTACGGAACCCTTGCCGTTGGTACCGGCTATCAATATAGTATCGAAGTCGTACTGAGGGTCACCGAAGTTGGAAAGAAATTTACGTATCTTATCCAGGCCGAGTTTCACGCCTTTACGGTTAAGCGAATAAAGATAATCTTCCGGTTTACCGAGTTCTTTCTTCAATGCTTGAACACCCTGTATCCCGTGAAGACCATGCTCATATCATGTTCGTTGACCGCATCGATCACTTCCTGGTCACGTATCGAACCACCGGGTTGTATAACTGATGTTATGCCAGCTTCGGCGGCGGCATCCACGGCATCTCTAAAGGGGAAGAAGGCGTCGGAAGCCATGGCACATCCCGCGGTATCGCTCCGGGCTTTCATATGCGCTATCTTCACCGAGTCCACCCTGCTCATCTGCCCCGCGCCTATCCCCACGGTATGGTCATTTCTGGCGAAGACGATGGCGTTGGATTTAACGTGTTTAACTACCTTCCATGCGTACTCCATCGCTGAAAGTTCGTCGTCTGTTGGAGGTCTTTCACTCGTCACCTTGACCTGGGTCATGTCGAGTTTCTCGGTGTTCCTTCCCTGTACCAGAAGTCCTTCGGCTACCTTTGCGTACACCACTCCTTCGGGTTCGGGGCTCCAACCGCCCAGGTCCATTATCCGCAGGTTCTTCTTTTTCTTCAGTACCTCCACCGCTCCTTCCTCGTAGCCCGGTGCTATCACTGCTTCGATGAATATCTTGTTCATCTCCTCCGCAAGTTCTTTGGTTATCGGTCGGTTGACTGCCACGATACCTCCGAATATGGAGATGGGATCGCACTCGTAAGCCTTTCTGTACGCCTCCACCAGGTCGTCACCGGACGCTATACCCGAAGGGTTTGTGTGTTTTACCGCCACCACGGTAGGCTCGTCGAATTCCTTGGCCATGTCGATGGCGGCGTCCAGGTCCAGTATGTTGTTGTATGATAAGGTCTTTCCGTGGAGTTTTTTCGCCTTGAGCACCGAGCTTTCATGGGTAAATTCCGTACGATAGAAGGCGGCACTCTGGTTCGGATTCTCGCCGTAGCGGAGGTCCTGCACCTTGCTGCCGAAGACGAAGTATCCTCGGGGATATTCATCGTCCGTGAACCTCTGGTTCAGATACTGGTATATTTCGGTATCGTAGGCGGCGGTGTGCATGAAGGCCTCCACTGCAAGGGTTTTACGAAGTTCTTCGTTTACAACTCCCTTTTCCTTCAACTCCTTAGTAACCTGCTCGTACCTATCGGGGTTGCATACTACCGTGACGTACCTATGGTTCTTTGCCGCTGCCCTCAGAAGGGCGACCCCGCCTATATCGATATTCTCTATGGCATCTTCCATGGTATGCTCACCGTGAACCACCTTTTGGAAGGGATATAGATTGACCGCTACGATATCTATGGATGGTAGGGAATGTGTCTCAAGGTCGTCTTCGTCCACACCTCTGCGGTAAAGTATGCCTCCGTGTATCTTGGGGTGTAATGTTTTTACACGCCCACCGAGTATCTCGGGGAACCCGGTTACGCTGTCCACCGTATCCGTCGGTATCCCTTCTTTTTCTAGCTTCTTTGCGGTACCTCCCGATGAGATGATACGAAAATCCTCTTGAACGAGAGCCTGCGCGAAGTCGCTTATTCCTGTTTTATCGTACACGCTTATTAGTGCCCTTTTTGGCAATTATAACACCAATTCAACTCCAAACGATAACTGTTTGATAAGCTTTACTATCGAAGGAGCATGTCAAGTTTTTAGTGATATTTGATTATTTCATAAGAATCAATAGTGTCAGATGATATACTGGGTAAATTTTCATGATTTGTGAAAATTGTAAAATCACTAAACTTTTGACAGACTCTATCGAAGATAGGATGCTATCTCACTCGGAGTATGTTTAACAGCAGCCCATGACTAGGGCCGATGATAAAATGATGAACAACTGCCTATTTTTGCGACTGTGTTGTCTGTAAAAAATTTCGTCAAGATTTAAGTACATGTTTTGATAATCATTTTATGGGATTATCAAACGAAGATGTCCAAAAGATCATAGCGTATGTAACGAAACATGGTTTGTCCACACAATACGCAGCTGATAAATACGAAGTGTCACGGCGTCGAATTCAACAGCTTGTCAAGGAATACAAAAATACTGGCGAGATGCCGACGTTAAAGAAACGTGGTAGAAAACCTCGTACGATAGATTCCGAGGATACAACTGAACTAGTTAAACGATACTGGAAAAAATATCGGATGGGTGCCGTAGCAATCGCTGAGATGTTACGTGCTCGAAAAGGAATCAAAATAGACAATAACTTGGTCCACAAAATCCTGCTGGAGAACAATATGGCTAGAGAAAACGACAACAAGAAAGGTAGAAAAAAACGTAGGAACAAAATTGGTGGGTAAGGATAGGGGTTTCCCCCTACGCCTCCCCGTTAGAACCGCACGTACAGATTTCCCGTATACGGCTCACGACTATCGAGTACCCTGAGAGAGCTTGGGTTTGTTGGGAGGTAGGTATTATTTCCCAAT